>CAYMUG010000001.1:0-11102 GCA_964393575.1 uncultured Candidatus Saccharibacteria bacterium
CTCAATCCTTCGCAATAGATAGTGCCCACACTTCCTGTGCGCCGGCTCTGCGGAGAACTTTTGCGCACTCGTTTACGGTGGAGGAAGTTGTTATAACATCATCAACGAGTAGAATTTTTCTGTCTTTTACAGCTTTTTTATCCGTTACCTGAAAGGCGTTTTTTAAATTATTTTTTCTCTCTTGTCTGTCGGCGGTTTGTGTTTGACTTTTGGTTTTTCTGGTTTTTACAAGGGCGCCGCTCTCAAGTTGAATGTTCAGCGCGTTAGAGAGGTGTTCGGATATTAAGAGGGTATGCCTAAAACCTCTTATCCTGTGTTTTCTCGCGTGAGAGGGTACAGGGATAATTAAGGGATCGTCGTTTAGGACTGCTTTGAGAAAGTTATTATCCTCCAGCCATTTTATAAAAAAACGACTCAGTGTTTCGGCAAGTACGCGCGCGTTTTTGTATTTGTAATCCTTAATTAACCTGTTTAGCACGGGGTCTTTATAATAACCGGCGGATATTACGGCATCCGCTTTTATGTTTTTTCTGCATTCATCCCGTGTGATTTGCGCCGAGGCAAGAGCGGCATTACAGTGGGGGCACTTCGCCAGGGGAAGGGCGCGCACCTTTTTCGTGCAAGTAGTGCACAAATAAGTTTTTTCTTCTCCGCATCCGTAACAAAATGCGGGAAACAGAATCCCCGCAAATATGTCCCCCGTCTTAGATAGAAGGGCTGTTTTACTCATAGTTTATGTGGAGCTCTTTGTTTTTAACTTGTATCCTTATTGATTTGGGTTCCCGGCTTAAAATTATTTCTGAAACCGGTTGT
This sequence comes from uncultured Candidatus Saccharibacteria bacterium, assembly GCA_964393575.1. Classification (GTDB taxonomy): domain Bacteria; phylum Patescibacteriota; class Minisyncoccia; order Spechtbacterales; family 2-12-FULL-38-22; genus CAYMUG01. Next base: position 814 of record CAYMUG010000001.1, read on the forward strand.
TCAATGTGTTTTTGTACCGCTTTCTGAATGCCCCGAGCGCCCCTATCTTCTTTTATTCCTTTTTCCGCGATCCAGTTATATACCTCCGGGGTGTAATGCAGTGATGCGACTTCGCTTACTCTGTTTTTTAAGTAATCTATATTCAACTTTGCCAGCTTCCTGAGATCTTTCTTTGCAATGGAGCTGAACACTATCGCTTCATCTATTCTGTTTAAAATTTCCGGCTTTACGGTTTTTTTCATCTCTTCTAATACTTTTTCGCTTTTTATATTTTCGTTTTTTTCCGAGGAAAAGCCCAGAGAAGCATTACCCGTATAAACTTCTCCGCCAATGTTGCTTGTGAGGATTATAATTGTGTTGCGAAAGTCCGCCTGTTTGCCTGTAGAATCGGTGAGTACACCGTCTTCCATAATTTGGAGAAGTATATTAAATATTTTCGGGTGCGCCTTTTCTATTTCGTCAAACAGCACGACAGAGTATGGGTTTTTTCTTACTTTTTCTGTGAGGTGTCCGGATTCCTCATAGCCCACGTATCCCGGAGGTGCGCCTATTAAGCCGGATATAGTGTGGGCTTCGGAATACTCGGACATATCTAATTTAACCAAGGTTTCAGGGGTTGAGATATTATCCGCATTTTGATGCGCCATAATACTTGCAAGAACTCTGGCTGTTTCCGTTTTTCCCACGCCGCTGGGACCCAGGAATATAAATGATCCTACGGGTTGTGTTTTGTCTCTGGCCCCCGCGCGGTTTCTGTCTATTGTGCGGGCAAGTACGCTTATAGCATTAGTTTGTCCCACTATATATCTCTGCATTTGTTTTTCTATGCTTTCTTTTTCTTCCGGAGGAGTAATCGGTATTGAGGTAATTTCGGAGACAGCTTTTACAACCATTGTGTTTGTGACTTTTGCGGAAGGGGTATTAACCATACTGCATGCTTCATCTAATACATCAATAGCTTTGTCGGGGCGCGCTCTGTCGGTTATGTAAATGTCAGAGAGGTCGACACATTTTTTAATAATTTCATCCGGAATTTTTACGTTGTGGTGGCGTTCATATACGGGTTTCAGGCGTTTTGCAACATCAAGTGTTTCTGCATGCGAGGGTTCTTTTACGGAAATTGTTTGAAACCTTCTGTCCAGGGCTGCATCTTTTTCAATAGTTTTTGTATATTCGTCGTAAGTTGTGGCTGCAATACATTGAAAATCACCGTTTACAAGAGAGGGTTTTAGTATGCCGGCTGCGTCCAAAGACCCCTGTGCGGCTCCGGCGCCTACAAGCATATGCGCTTCATCAACGAACAAGAGTACGTCGTCCTGTGATGCCTCTTCCACTAATTCCTTTAACCTTTCTTCAAATTCGCCTCTGTAAACCGTACCTGCTATAAGAGAACTCATATTAAGGGAATACAGGCGTTTATTTTTGAGATTTTGGGGGACATCACCAAAAGCTATTTTTAAAGCTAAACCGTGGACTATAGAAGTTTTGCCCACACCTGCATTTCCTACAAGCAGAGGATTATTTTTATTTTTTCTTGAAAGTATCCTCATCAGGCGATTTATTTCATTCTCACGCCCCACCAGAGGATCAAGTTTATTTTTCTGTGCTTTTTCCGAAATATTGTCACAGAACTGGTCCAGTACGGAAATTTTTTGCTGCTTAGGGGGTTTGGTTTTTAAGCCCACATCACCTTCCGGAAATTCTACATCCATCATATCTCCTTCTTCGTCGTCAGGAGATCCCAGAGATAAGCCGTCCATATTTGTTTTCATTAAATCGTCAATATGACTTTTTATATCCCTTTGTTTTTTTTGAGGTATATTGTTTAATTCAGCGGATGCCTCTAAAATTCCGTAAAGCAAATGTTCAGTACCTATATAACGATGCCCGTTAGTCATTGCGTATTCAGCAGCATTTTTCATGGCTTCTCTATAGGATGGCGAAAGTTTTGCGTGTTCGGAGTCGGGTTTATTTTTACTTGATTTGGTTGTTTTTTCCAGAATTTTCTTTTGTGTCAGATTGTGTGAACTAATAAGGTTGCGTGATATAGAACCCTTTTCACGAGCTAATGCGTAAAGAAGATGTACAGTTGTAGTGCCCTTTTTATTGTTTAAATGATATTTTTTGGCTGCACTAAAAGAATATGTTACTGAGTTTTTTGCTCTTTTAGTAAGGTATTTTTGGAAGTATTGTGATAGTAAATTATTAGACATATTTTATTCGTAAACCAATCAATCCCAGTGCAATTGATAATTGATTATGAACGTTTAAATGTATTTTATCAACATTTTTTAGTTTTTCAACAATGGAGGCTGGAATAGGTAACTCAGTGTATGTTATATTGTTAAATATAGTTATGGATCTACCTTTCTTCGGCAAAAAAGAAAATTACTCTTTGGGGGTTGACTTAGGCACTCATTCCGTAAAAACGGTTGAACTTGTGCATAAGGGCGACGGACACCCTAGTTTAAACAATTATGCACAATTTTATACTTCTTCTTCGTATATCACAAGACAAGGCAGCTCTTTTAAGTTAATTGAAACGGATATGGGCGAGGTATTAGCTGAGATGATAGAACGAGCACAATTTAAAGCTAAAGAAGCTATAATTTCGCTGCCTGTTTTTTCCAGTTTTTCCACTTTTATAGAGCTTCCTAATATGCCGGAAGGAGAATTAACACAGGAAGTAGTACGCATGGAAGCGAGAAAATATATTCCTGTGCCTATGGACGAAGTAGAATTTTCCTGGATCAGGATAGATCATTTGTCCGGTGAAGATACAATTAAAGTTTTAGTCATTGCCGTGCCCTCTGAAGTAATCCGCAAATATACAAGTATTGTCAAAGAAGCGCAGCTTGAGTTGGCAGGAATGGAATTAGATACTTTCAGCGCAGCAAGATCTCTTGTTAGTTCGGAACCCGAAGCTGTGATGGTTCTTGATATAGGTGCGCGCACAACAAATGCGGGCATTGTGGATGCAGGAATGGTAGTGATGCATTACAATATAGATATGGGAGGTACAAATTTCACCAAGGCATTAGTACGCGGAATGAATATAGATAAATCAAGAGCGGAAGAATTAAAAAAAACCAAAGGCTTGCGTGATCCCGACGGACAGGTGGGAGAGCTTTTAAAGTCTACAGCATCAAAAATAAGCAATGAAGCGGAACGAATTATAGAGGATTATATCAAAGAAGGCGGAAAAAGAATCTCACGTATTGTAATAACAGGAGGATCGGCACAGATGCTCGGATTGGACAATTATTTAGCACAAGATTTGAATGTACCTGTGGAAGTAGGGGATCCGTTTCAATTTGTGGACACTCCTAAAGAATTAGACCCGGTTCTGAAGAATGGTGGCCGGGAATTTACCGTAGCCACCGGTCTTGCCTTAAGACCTGCTGTCCAATAATTTGCGAAGAAAATTATTGGAAAATTTAAATTCTAAATTATAAATTGCATGCCCATATCCCTAATTCCCGGAAAACAACAGAAGAGCGACGTTACATCAAAAATTAAAACAGTTATAGGTCCGTTTGAACAGTATAAACCGGCCCTTATAGTGTTAGGAGTAACTTTAGTGCTTTGGATAGCGGTAAATGCAGGTAATAACATTTTAACTAATCAATTAGAAGATTTAAGTCGGAGAAAACAAGAGCTTAATGAAGAAGTGCAAAATCCTGCGGTAGAGAACCTAAAGACGTTTGCGGTAAGTGCAGGATCTGTACAAGACATCATTGATACACGCAACTATCCGTCATCTTCTTTTTATCCTGAATTTGAAAATACAATACATTCAGAAGTGCAAGTAAATTCATTGCAGGTGAGTCTTTCTTCGGGAGAAGTTTCTGTTTCAGCCGAAGGCAATAGTTTTTCGGATGTCGCTGAACAATTCCTGATCTGGAGAAACGAAACATCATTTGTTACTTCAGCGAATCTTAACAGTTTTTCTTTGAACAATAGAGGCAAAGTTAATTTTTCCGCTGACTTGGAGACGAATTTATAAAATTGATTATATGAATCCGCGTTCCACATCTTTTTTAATCGCTTTGGGCATAGGAGTTATTGTTGCCTGGTTTTATGTTTGGCCGGGAGTGCAAAGAATAGAAGTCAACAGAGAAAAGGTTAAAGCCACCAGTGAGAACATTACTGTTATGGAGGAGGTATCAAGCTCGGTCAACGAGTCATTATCTTTTTTCAATTCTTTAGACGAAAGAGATAAGGAGTTAGTTGCACTTGCTGTGCCTCAACGATCTCAAAGAATTAGGTTGAAACAACTTTTGGAAAGTATTGTTATAGAAAGTGGTGCTAATATAAGAAGTGTGAATATAGGAAATACGGAGAGTGGATCCGGAGATGTTTCTACGGTTTCCATTTCCGTTAATGCGACCGGAGATTATGATGACCTGAAATCCTTAACACAGGAGGTGGAGAACTCATTGCGTCTTATAAATATTACACAAGTCAGTATTGAAACAGGAGATACGGAAGAAGATTCGGAAACAGAAGAAGAGGAGCCCTCTGCACTTTCATTTACACTTTCAGGCCACGCCTACTATTCGGAGTAATATGGCACAAAATAATACGACAATTTTAGACAAACTCAAGAAGCCAAAGATCATACTTATAGCAATTGTGAGTTTAACCGTTATTGCTTTAATTATTCTATACTTTATTTTCTTGAGCGATGGAGGAAATCCTGCCCCCGCCGGTGTTGTTACACCGGAAGAGAGTGAAGAGGAAGAGGAAGCAGCCCGACAGGTTGAAGAAGATACGCGAGTGCCCCAGGAATTGTTTCGCGGCGACGTGCTTCAGGATTTAGACGACTACACCCCTTATACAACACCTGATAATTGGGGAAGGGATAATCCTTTTTCTGAACCCACGACTCAGGAAACAGGAACTACTACAACCACCACTACCACAGAAGAATCTATAGAGGAGTAATAATAAATTTATATGAACTCTTACGAGAAAAATGTATTACAGGAACTTGTAAAAAGCGGAAATTTAAGGGAAGAGCAGAAAGAAAATTTTGAAAAAAATCTTAATAAGTCACCTTTAAAGTTTGAGGATTATATAACCAGGAAACTGAAAATTTCCTCTGAAGAGTTGTTGAAAGCTAAGAAAAAAGCTGCAAATGTTCCCGCCTGGAGTAGTAGCTCTAATAAAATGCCCGGTGAAGAGGTCCTTAAGCTTGTACCAAGGGAGGTAGCCGAACAATACGAAATAGTTCCTTTAGAAAAAAAAGATAAAAAGGTAATTATCGGAATGACAGACCCCACCGACCTTAATGCGCAAAAAGCGGCTCATTTTCTCTTGATACGCAAGGATCTTACCCTGGAAGTTGTTGCTATTACGCAAAATGATTTCAGTAAAGTAATGGATTTGTATGAAGGCCTGCAGGAAGAAGTGGAAAGCGCCCTTGAAGAGATTGAAGATCAAATACAAGAAGGAGGAGGAGAAGCCGCGGACATAGAATTAGAAGAAGGAGGAGGTGAGTTAAAAGAAGCTCCTGTTACTAAAATAGTGGCGGTAATATTGAAACATGCTGTGGAAGGCAAAGCATCTGACATACATATAGAACCCCTCAGAGAAGAAACTAAAGTGCGTTTTCGTGTGGATGGTGTTCTTTATTCCAGTATAATTCTTCCTGCTTCTGTGCACAGTTCTATTGTTGCCAGAGTTAAAATTTTATCCTCTCTTAGGTTAGATGAGAGCAGAATTCCGCAGGACGGAAGATTTGCAACACGTTTGGAGGGTCGCCTTATTGATTTTAGGGTTTCAACTTTCCCCACTAACCTGGGAGAGAAAGTCGTAATGAGAGTGTTGGACCCCTCCGCGGTTATTCTTGAATTTCAAGAATTAGGCCTTGTAGGGCCCAACAGAAGAAAAATAGAAGAAGTTATAAAGGAACCTTTCGGTGTTATACTTGTTTCCGGTCCTACGGGTTCGGGTAAAACTACTACTTTATACGCAGCTTTGTCCCGCCTGGATAAACAAGTAAACAACGTAATGAGCTTAGAGGATCCGGTTGAGTACTATATAGACGGTATCAGCCAGTCGCAAATAAGACCGGATATTGATTATACTTTCGCCTCAGGGTTGCGCCATATGCTTAGACAGGACCCCGATATAATGATGGTTGGTGAGATAAGAGATAGTGAAACTGCAAAGCTTGCCACTCAGGCCTCCCTTACCGGACATCTTGTGTTCTCAACAATACATACTAACAATGCGATAGGTGTGATACCCCGGCTTCTGAATTTAGGAGTTGACCATTTCCTGCTTCCAAGTTCTCTGGAGATAGCTATGGCACAACGGCTTGTAGGACGTCTTTGCCCTCACTGCAAAAAAGAGAGCAAAGCACATCCTGAAATGGCTAAACTAATAGATGATGAATTATCCAAATTACCCGGTGAAATTTTGAAAGAATTTGATATAAAGAAACCCTATACTTTGTGGGAGTCGGAAGGATGCCCGAAATGCAACAACAAAAGAACAAAAGGGCGAACCGGTATCTTTGAAGTTTTAAGAATGACTGATGAGCTGAAAAGAATTATACTGGAAAAAGAAAGCAGTTCGATAAAAATAGAAGAGGAGGCCCGCCGCCAGGGTATGATTAGTATGAAACAGGACGGAATCATAAAAGCGCTTCAGGGTGTGGTATCCATTGAGGATGTACTGAGGGTTATGGAGGAACAGGTGGAGGTGTAAAGCTCGCTCAGTTCCGACTTAATGTCGGAACTTCGCTCGCACAAAATAACAAAAGATCTGTTATTCGGTTATTATGTTATTCTGTGTTTTGTGAACGAAGTGCCTGCCTGCCGGTAGGCAGGAACAAAACTATGCCTAAGAAAATTCTATTAATTGAAGACGACCCTTTTCTTACTGAAATTTATGTAACTAAATTTGAACAGGCCGGGTATTCGGTTGAAGTAGCTGAGGACGGTAAATCCGGTTATGAAAAAGTTAAAGAAATGAAACCCGATATTGTGCTTTTAGATATAGTACTTCCGAATATGGAAGGTTTTGAGGTAACGGAAAAAATAAAAAATGACCCCGAAGCAAAAGACGTTATGGTGATTATGTTAACCAATCTCGGCTCTGATGAGGATATACAAAAAGCAAATAACAAAGGAGCGGACGGTTATATTGTAAAAAGCAGATATACGCCGAGCGAAATAGTGTCCAGAGTTGAAGAAATTATTTCGTCTTAGTTATTTTTAACACATAAAATAATTTATTATATGGCAAGGGAATACGAACAAAAACTTTATAGGTTATTAGAAAAAGTTGCTCAACAAAACGCTTCTGACTTACATATTTCCGCAGGAAGCCCGCCTATTTTACGAGTTGATGGAAAACTTTTTCGGGTTACAGATGAGGATGTCTTAACACCTGAAGACACTAAAGGTATAGCTCAAGTTATTTTACCCGAAGAAAAAGCGGAGGAATTGCGTAAACACAAGTCAGTGGATCTTTCTTACGCTTATAAAGATATAGCTCGTTTTAGGGTTAATATTTATAAGCAGTTTAATACGATTGCTATAGCTATGCGATTTATTCCTTCCACCATCAGGACGGTGGAAGAGCTGAATTTACCGGATATTTTGCATAGGTTTTCTAATATGCAGCAGGGGCTTGTACTTATAACGGGACCTGCAGGTCACGGAAAAAGTACAACTCTTGCCGCTCTTATAGATGAAATAAACAAAAGAAGAACCGAACACATTATTACTATAGAAGACCCCATAGAGTACATTTTTGACCAAAAAGAATCAATTATAGATCAAAGGGAAGTGGGAAGGGATGCAACCGGATTTCACCAAGCTCTGCAGGCATCTTTTCGTCAGGACCCCGACATTATTATGGTAGGGGAGATGCGTGACCCGGAAACTATATCAACCGCTATCACTGCAGCGGAAACGGGGCACCTGATTTTTGCCACTTTGCACACCAATACTGCAGCACAATCTATAGACAGGATAATAGATAGTTTTCCGGGCGACCAACAGAATCAAATAAGGTCTCAGCTTGCCTTAACCTTAGCGGGAGTTGTTTCTCAACGTTTACTCCCCAGGCAAGAAGGAGGGAGAATACCCGCCACGGAAATTATGTTTGCCAACTCTGCAATACGCAACCTTATTCGTTCACAGAAAATTCACGAAATTCAACTTGTTATAGAAACCCACTCGGATGAAGGGATGGTATCTATGAATAAATATCTTGCTAATTTAGTGAAAGACGGAGAGATAGATATGAAAACGGCGGAAAGATATTCCCTGAACCCGAAAGAACTAAGGACGCTGTTGAGTTAATAATTTAATCGTTATTTTCGTCTGCTTACAAAAGGTGGACGCTGCAATACTATGCCTATATTTGAATATCAAGCCAGGACAAAAGAAGGCAAAACACAGACAGGACGCGTGGAGGCCGTGGATAAAAATGCCGCAGTTAATATCCTACAGAATAATGATTTAGTAGTGGTGTTTATGCGGGAGGAGGGGAAAAAGCTTTCCCTGTTTTCTGAGATTGAACTTTTCCAGCACGTAAACAAAAAGGATATCTCTCTTTTTTCACGCCAGCTTGCCACAATGTTTGAGGCCTCCGTCCCTTTGGTGAGAGCTATTAACACTTTAGCCAATCAAATAGAGAATACCAAACTTAGAAAAACAACTTTATCTATCGCAGCTGACGTGGAAGGAGGTATGCAGCTATCGGAGGCATTAAGAAAACACCCGAAAGTATTCAGCGATTTTTATGTTGAGATAGTAAAAGTGGGTGAAGAGTCAGGAACGCTGGACCAGGTGCTTGGTTATTTGGCTGATTACACGGAACGGGAATATGAAATTTCATCCAATATTAGAGGAGCTATGATTTACCCCGCATTTATACTGGGTGTCTTCACTATTATAGGTATTATAATGCTTACTTTTATTATACCTCAACTTCTCGGGTTTATTACCAGAGTAGGAGGTGAACTACCGCTTATTACAAGGGTTCTTATAGCAATTTCTGAAACTTTCCGTTCTTCATGGCACATTATATTAATTCTTTTTGCAGCTTTCGGGTTTGGCGCATGGAAGGCGGTACAAACCTCTACAGGCAGGGAAATTTGGAATAAAATTCAGCTTAAAATCCCTGTTATAAAAAGCGTGTATAAACAAATCTACCACTTTAGATTTGCTGAATCTTTCGGAATGCTGGTCAAGGGAGGTGTTCCGATTAATAAATCTTTAGCTATAACCGCGGATGTTATAGGTAACGATGTTTACCGGGATATCGTGAAGAAAGCCCAGGATGCTGTAACCAGGGGAGAGCGTATTTCTGACAGTCTGAGTTTGAGTGAAGAGATATCTCCCATTCTTGTGCAGATGGTTAATGTGGGAGAGCGAACCGGTAAGCTTGACTTTGTACTGAATAAAATTTCCGATTTTTTTGAGAGAGAATTGAATGATGATATAGACAACCTTATTTCATTAATAGAACCGACATTGATTATTATTATGGGTGTGTTGGTAGGTTTGATGATGGTGGGGGTACTTTTGCCTATATACGGAAGCATTACCAGCTTATCGTAATAAGTGAAACAGCTTAACGTTTTTATCTGTTATAGTTTTCCACAAATATTTTTTCTTTACAGGGGTATTTTTATTAATATTAAGTTATAATGTAAATATGCTTCAAAGATTTACTAAAGACCACAGCGGTTTTACACTTATAGAGCTTTTGGTTGTTATTGCAATTATCGGTATTCTGGCAGGTATTGTTCTTATTTCCCTGAATGATGCCCGAGAGAAAGCTCGCGACAGTCGGCGAATAGGCGTACTAAGACAAGCACAAGTCGCTTTAGAGAGCTATTTTGACGACCACGGAGAGTATTTTGCGGGTAGTTCTCCTCCCCCCGGCGGTAGTTGCGAAAGCGCAGAAGGACCGGGCAACTTGTTTGATGCTATAGGTTTGGGCGAAAATATTTCCGATCCTTTAGATGACAGAAATTATGTATATAGCGGTGCAACCGTAGATGGAACAGATTATGTATTAGGGGCAGATCTTGAAGATAACGACCACCCCGCCCTTGATACGGATATAGATAACGAACATAAACCGGTGCTGTGTGATGAATGTGACTGTGATGATAATGATACAGACGGGGACTATTTTGTAGCTCCCTAAATATTAGAAATTGATAAGCTAATGTAATACGTTATACGGCAGCGCTGTGCGTTTCGTTATACGGCATATGGCAGTGTCCAAATCCTAATATCCTAATATCCCTGCCTGCC
>CAYMUG010000001.1:11202-39702 GCA_964393575.1 uncultured Candidatus Saccharibacteria bacterium
CCTGCCTGCCGGCAGGCAGGAGTTTAGTGTCGTTTTGAAATTAGGGTTTTTTAACACCTATACGCACAGCGCCAACGATTAACGCAAGACGCGAAAACTAATTACTAATTACCCATTTCCGTTGTATTAGCATTTCCGCATTCGTGGTATTCATAATAAGGGTTTTCCACAAGCGTTTACGGGTATATTCATTTATAATAAACATAGATGTTTATTATAATTCGTTCCATTGTAAATTAGTTTGTCCGAATATGTATAAACATTATAAAAGGGCTGTTACCGAATTAATTATAATGGAATAAAGGTCGTTTTATTAAAGTTTAAATTATAGAATTTAAAATTAAATTTAAAATTATGATTAAAAGATTTACTAAAGACCACAGCGGTTTTACACTTATAGAGCTTTTGGTTGTTATTGCAATTATCGGTATTCTGGCAGGTATTGTTCTTATTTCCCTGAACGATGCCCGAGAGAAAGCTCGTGATACTCAGAGAGTAGGTGAGCTCAGGCAGGCACAAGTTGCCTTAGAGAGCTATTTTGACGACAATGGAGCGTATTTTGCGGACACATCCGCTGGTAGTTGCGAGACAGCAGAAGGTTCAGGCAATGTATTGGACGCTATAGGTTTGGGGGAAAATGTTTCTGATCCTTCAGATGCGAGAAACTATGTATACAGCGCAAATAGTGATGGAACAGAATATATAATTGGGGCCGACCTTGAAGATAACAACCATAGCGCCCTTGAGACTGATGTAGATAACGGTAATGATGATACGGGTCTATGCGGCACTGAGTGTGACTGTGATGACAATGATACAGACGGGGACTACTTTGTCGCTCCCTAAGACGTCTCTTATTAACTGAGCTTAACTCCGCCCGTGCATGCACGGGCGGAGTTTTTTATTCCGCATCTTTCACATACACGTGCTTAGTTGTACGTGTTTAACGCGCGGGGTAAAATAAATATAATATGGCATTTTTTATCTATACCTCAATTTTTTTATTTGGCCTTATAGTGGGCAGTTTTTTGAATGTAGTTATATGCCGCATTCATTCAGGTGAGGATTTAGTTAAAAAACGCTCACACTGCCCCAAGTGCGGGCATACTTTGAGCTGGAAGGAGTTGATACCCGTTTTTAGTTTTATAATACAGCGCGGGAAATGCAGAGAGTGTGGAGAAAAAATCTCGTGGCAGTATCCGGCTGTTGAAATTGCAACCGGGTTATTATTTTTACTGGTTTTCAATTTAATTGAACACTCATTACTAATTACTAATTACTCATTACTAATTAATTTATTATTTTTGTGGTTTATTGCCGGGGGGTTAATTATTATTTTTGTTTACGATTTAAAACACTATATTATTCCTGATAAAATTTTATTCCCCGCTATTGTGATGACAGGCTTGGCAAGGCTGTTTGGAATTTGGCAATTCGGTTATTCGGGCTTTATTTGGAATTTGTCTGTCTCTTATAATTCGCCGTCCGGCGGATGGGGCGGATATTTTGGAATTTGGCATTTTGGTAATTTGTTGGATGCTTTAGTGCTCGGTTTAATTGTCGCCCTGTTCTTTTTTGCCCTTTATTTTTTTTCCAGGGGCAAAGCTTTGGGTTTTGGGGACGTAAAGTACACTTTCTTTATGGGATTGTTTCTCGGATGGCCGGGGATTTTTACTGGTTTGTTTATAGCATTCATTTTGGGTGCTATAATAGGATTAGCGTTTATAGTTGCAGGCAAAAAGGGCATGAAAAGTCAGTTACCTTTCGGACCCTTCCTTGTAACAGGTACTTTTGCAGCTTTATTTTGGGGATATGAGTTTATAAATTGGTACCTGGACTTATTTGTTTAGACCATTGTAGCGCAAATATGCTGGCCGAAATACTAATAATGTCAATATCTGCAAATTATTAATTTATATTGGTTTGTGAACTAGTATTTAAATTAGCATATTAGCACTACAAAATTTTATAATATCATGAGTATAGTCAATCAAAATGAAGAGGGGGTTAGTCTTCTTGAAATGAGTGTAATTTTGAGTATATTTGTATCTCTCACACTAATGGTCATTTTAAGTTCTTCGGAAGGGGAAGCTAATTTGTCTCTCCAGCGTTCCTCTCAGATTATAACGCAGGCAGTATCTACCGCCCGCAATAATTCTCTCGGCGCTAAAAGGTTTCACGGCGAGATAATGAGCGAAGGTTGGGGGATTTATGCTACATCAAATTCCAATAATAACGACAAAATTATACTCTTTGCTGATTGTAACAGTAAAACGGGCGTTACGGACTATAAGAGCGCTGGAGCGAATCAATGTCCAGACGGGGCTAATAATTCCGAGAAAGCCGAAGAATTTTTATTAGAGGAAAATATTATTATAAAAGAAATAAGAGGTATTAATGGCACACAAGTCAGCGTAGTATTTGAGCCGCCCGATCCGCGGGTTCATTTTACTCCTGAACTTAACGACTCGGCAGTTGAAATAATGATAGAACACCCAGATACCGGAAAGACATACACTGTTTTTATTAATAACGCAGGTGCTACCAGAATCACGCAATAATAATAAATCCGTATAACAATGAAAATATCAACTATATTATCATGGGTTTGGAGAGGTAAGCGCAGAAAGTCGGCGAAAAGGAAAATGTTTATACGCTTACCCCCGCAATTAAAAGATGAGAAAGGCCTTAGCTTAATAGAGGTAATTATTGCCAGTTTTGTCCTGCTTGTGGGTGTTTTGAGTATTATGGTGCTTTTGGTACAAAGTATGCAGGACCTGCATGTAGCAAAAAATAGAGCAATCGGTGCTAATCTTGCCCAGGAGGGTATCGCAGTTGTACGCGCTATACGTGACAATAACTGGATACAACACAAGGAATACGATAATGGTCTGAATGAAACAACAAACGGATGCGTGGATTATGATGACCTTAACCTTCAGGACCCGTGCCCCGATACCGCAATTTATTGGGACGGTTCAAAGTATAACCACGATAACGGAGAAGAAACCGGCTTCAGGCGCCATATTGAGCTACAAAAAATTCAAAATCCGGAGGATAATCCCGAGGAGGATCCCGACCCGCCTTATCTGGAAGTTATCTCGGTTGTTACCTGGGATGAAGGGGAAAGAGAAATGATAGTGGAAGATCATTTATATGATTGGAGATAATTTTGGCAAAACTAAAACAAATGACAGATAACCAACAACTAACAACAAATAACTAATGACAGATGACTATAAAACCACGATGACCATAACAATGACTATGACAATCATATAAAAACACACTGACAAATGACTAACGAGCAATTCGTAATTTAGTAATTCAAAATTTAATCAAAATTTCTGCCTGCCGGCAAGTGTGGCAAAATTCGAAATTCGAAATTTTTAAAATAATGCAACAATGATAAGTACAAAACAAAAAGAAACCCAACACAGAACAACGCGGAAAAATATTTTTCAGCGTATTTTCGCGTATCATTCTGCGCGAGTCAGCGGCGCCCAGCACCCTTCGCGCAAGCGAAGAAGTGCTGGGTTTACCCTCGTAGAAATGTTGGTTGCTATGACTGTTTTTCTGACAGTTTTAGGGGTGGGAGTGGGTTCTTTCATTTTTTCTTTTAGCGCTCAACGCACAGTTTTAACCGAAAAGGAGGTTTCAGAAACAGTAAATTTTGCACTTGAGTTTATGTCGAGAAAAATGCGTGTTGCGCAAATATATGACCCGGATAGCCCCGATTGCGGCGGTCTTTCACACGGAGAATCTTTTGAAACAGATGATGGAACACAGGTTCGTTTTGTGGACTCTTCTGATAATTGTGTGGAGTTCAGATATAACGATGCGGAGAATATAATTGAATTTGACAACGGTACCAGCACTAAGAATTTAACAGAAAAACAAAGTGCTAGGATAACGGGTCTGGAATTTTCCCTGCAGGGAAACACAAATACCGATGGAGAGCAACCCCGGGTTACAATTAATATAAACGCTCAGGGAGTAGGGAAAAGCGAAGAAGCTCAAGGTGTTACCGCAGAGGTTCAAACAACCGTTTCGGTGCGTGAAATTAATGTTGAGTAATAAAATATGTTTCAAATCATAAAAAAACAGGAGGGAGTTTCTCTTTATATGGCGCTTATTATTCTATCGGGGATGTTGGTTATCGGTCTGGGTGTTTCCGGAATTTTGATAAATCAGTTGCAAAACGTAAGAGAAATAGGTAAATTCGTTCCTGTTATTTATTCCGCGGACGCAGGCGGAGAGCGTTCACTTTATAGAGTAAGAAAAACAGATTTAAATATGGATAATTGCGTAAAAGATGGTGGAGGATCGTCCGGCGGGAACGGATCGCCCGGCGGGAACGGATCGCCCGGCGGGGGCGGAGAATTACCCCCTGAGTGTAAAATTAACGGAGAGCTAAATCATATCGATGCCGAATACAGGACAAGGATAAGCTCCAGCACCGTATCGGGTTGCGATGCCGATAATGCATGTATTAATTCCACCGGATTTTTTGAAGGTGTCAGCAGAAGCTTTGACTTAGCATTCTAGCAATGCGAATTTGTTAAGAATGCGAATGCCGCGAATTCGTATCATTCGCATACCATTTGTATCATTCGCATTATTTTTATGAATAAACAAGAAGCAAAAAAACGAATAGAAAAATTAAAAAAAACAATAAACTACCACCGCTATTTATATCACGTTAAAGATACTCAAGATATTTCAGATGCAGCTCTTGATTCCCTGAAACATGAACTCAAAGAGCTTGAAGATAAATTCCCCGATTTAAAGAAACCCGATTCTCCGACTCAGAGAATCGGAGGAGAGGCACTGGATAAATTTGAAAAGGTGGAGCACAGCTCGCCTATGCTTTCCATTGAAGATGTTTTTGGCCGGGAAGAACTTGTATCATGGAAGGACTATATTACCAAACTTGTCGGTAATTCTTTATCGTATTTTTGTGAAGTAAAAGTAGACGGTTTAGCTTTGGCGCTTAGATATAGTAACGGTGTGTTAACACAGGCGGCAACTAGGGGAGACGGAAGAGTAGGGGAAGATGTTACAGAAAATGCAAAGACAATAGAAAGCATACCGCTTCGCCTTGAATTACACGAACCGCTTTCTTCTTCCGCTATACAAAAAAACGTGGCTCGCATAATAAAAAACGGAACTTTAGAAGTTCGCGGAGAGGTGTATATCGGAAAAAATGAATTTGAGGATTTTAACAAAGAGCGTGCAAGGAAAGGAGAGGAAACTTACGCTAATCCCCGTAATCTTGCTGCGGGTTCTGTGCGGCAGTTGGACCCCGGTCTTACCGCGTCCAGACCCCTTGCTTTTCTTGCTTATGACATAATTACTGATGTAGGAGAGGAAAAACACTCCGAGGAACATGAAATTTTACCTAAACTCGGTTTTCCCACAGATCCAACTGCGTGTAAATGTGAGGATGTGGACTGTGTTTATAATTACTGGAAAGAGATAGTAGAAAAACGTACTTCCATTCCGTATCAGATTGACGGTGTTGTCATTACCGTCAATGATAACAATACATTTAAAGAATTGGGAGTGGCGGGAAAAAGCCCCCGGGGTATACGAGCTTTTAAGTTTGCTCCCAAACAGGCAACCACCGTGGTGAAAGACATTAAAACACATGTGGGAAGAACCGGTGCAGTAACCCCTATAGCCGTGCTGAAATCGGTTCAAATAGGAGGAGTTACAGTTAGTAGGGCAAGCTTGCATAATTTTGATGAAATTGAGCGTCTTGATGTGCGTATAGGTGATACTGTAATCGTGGAGCGTGCGGGCGATGTTATTCCCAAGGTGGTTCGTGTTATTAAAGATTTGCGCCCTAAGAACGCACGTAAATTTAAACCGCCGGAAAAGTGCCCCCGTTGTGAGGCAAAATTAGTAAAAAAAGAAGGAGAGGCAATATGGTACTGCCCGGACCCTAATTGCCCTTCACGTAAACATGAGTATTTGAATTACTTTGTTTCAGGGTCAGCTTTTGACATAGACGGGCTGGGGCCTAAAATTATGAAACAACTTATGGATGCAGATTTGGTTTCCGATCCGGTTGATATATTTACACTTGAGAAAGGAGACATAGAATCTCTTCCGGGCTTTCAAGAGAAATCCGCTCAAAATATAGTAAATTCTATAGAAAGTAGTAAGGCAATACCCTTATGGAGGTTTTTAGTAGCGCTGAATATTAAATATGTAGGAGGCGAGACGGCAATTGATTTAGCTCAAAAGTTTGGTAGCATAAAAGAATTGGAAAAAGCATCATTAGAAGACATTCGTGCTATTGATGGCATTGGAGAGGTAGTTGCAGAAAGCATTCATGAGTGGTTTTCAAAAAAGGAAAACCGTAATTTTATAGAATCTTTGAAAAAAGCGGGAGTCAAAATTATTCCACCTAAAAAGCAGGGAACCAAATTAGAGGGTATGACATTTGTATTTACTGGTTCTTTTGAGAGTATGGCTCGCAGCGAGGCTGAAAAGAAAGTGCGTGAATTGGGAGGCGATCCCGCAAGTTCGGTGTCCGGGGAGACTGATTATCTCGTTGTAGGTGAAAACCCCGGCAGCAAGAATGAGGACGCACAAAAATTAGATGTTAAAATAATAGATGAAGAGGAATTTCTGAAAATAATCAATAATCAATGATCAAGTGAATATGACGGAAGAAAAATTATCCAAAAAAGAAGTACAAAAAATAGCGGATTTAGCACAACTAAAGCTAACCGAAAAAGAGTTAGATAAGTACTCCGAAGATCTTTCGGAAATTTTGGATTATATAGATAAGCTTGACCAGATAAATACTCAAAATGAAGAAACCACAGCTCATGTCTCTAATCTGGAGAATGTGTACAGAGAAGGAGATGTTCCCGAGGCAGGAAGCAAAAAAAGAGCTATACTTGCAAGAACCCTTATGAAGATGCCCGAAGCGACCGAGAGGGGTTTCGTGAAAGTGAAGAGTGTATTCAGTAACGACAAATAACATATTAAATAAAGAACAAAAGAATAGATTAACAGAATACAAATCCTAAATCCTAATATCCCTGCCTGTCTCTGCCTGTCGGCAGGCAGGGATGTTAGTATCTTTTTGAAATTAGAATTTATTTTGTTAGGCGAAGCCGAACAAGATCATGACCCTAAAAGAAATTATACAAAAAATAAAAAATAAAGAACTTTCTGCAGAAGAATTGACAAGTCATTATGCGGGGAAAATAAAAGCAAATGATGAAGAAATTAATGGCTTTATTTCATTTGCGGAAGAAAAGGCTTTGAAGAAGGCAAAAGAAGCTGATACAAAACGCGGAGATAACGAAGGAGGTTTTTCGGGCATCCCCTATGCGGTGAAGGATAGTATTTTAGTGAAAGATATGCCCGCAACAGCCGGTTCTAAAATTCTGGAGAATTATAACGCTCCTTATAATGCTACTGCAGTATCTAAACTTAACCGTGAAGGAGGAATACCTTTAGGTAAAACAAATATGGATGAATTTGCCATGGGTTCCTCAACTGAAAATTCCGCTTTCGGGACAACACGAAATCCGATCGATACTTCCCGGGTTTCCGGAGGATCGAGCGGAGGTTCTGCAGCCGCGGTTTATGCGGATATGACACCGTTCGCACTCGGTTCGGATACCGGCGGTTCCATACGTCAGCCGGCTGCTTTCTGCGGGGTGTGCGGTTTTAAACCTACTTATGGAGCTGTATCACGGTACGGCCTTATCGCTATGGCATCTTCTTTAGATCAAATAGGAGTAATAACAAAAACAGCTGAAGATGCCGGAATAGTGCTTGAACGCATTGCAGGTCGGGATAGGGCTGATGCCACCTCAATGGACCTCAATTCAGAACAAGACGATAAGGTTGAACCTAAGAATTTAAAGATCGGACTAATAAAAGAATTTATGGAAGATATACCCAATGAAGGAGTTAAGAGAAGGATAGAAGAAGCCGTTAATTACTATAAAAATGCGGGAGCTGAAATTAAAGAGGTAAGCTTACCCCATGTTTCTTACAGCTTGGCCGCCTACCATATTATTATGCCGGCAGAGGCCTCCAGCAATTTAGCCCGTTATGAAGGTATAAGATACGGAGCGACGCAGGGTATTGAAAATAGTTATGCCTCCAGGCGCGGAGAAGGATTCGGTGCTGAGGTTAAACGCAGGATTATGCTGGGCACTTATACGCTTTCTGCTGGACACTACGACGCCTATTATATTAAAGCTCAGAAAGTAAGAACTTTAATAAAAAACGACTTTGAGAATGCATTTAATGAGGTGGATGTAATAGCAACTCCCACAACCCCCGGGCCGGCTTTCAAGGTAGGAGAAAAAACTAAAGATCCTTTGGAAATGTATCTTTCAGACGTTTATACAGTAAGCGCTAACTTGGCAGGCCTACCGGCTGTCAGTATACCAGCGGGTACGGTAAAGGAAGAAGATTCTGAATTACCCGTAGGCCTGCAGATTATGGGCCCTCAAAAGTCCGATTTTAGAGTTTTAAACATAGCACAGCTGTACGAAAATAATGCTTAACCGTTTTCTAAATCAATTTGATGAATTTATTGCCCGGCTTTTATCTGACCCCGGAGTAGCTATTGACGCCTTATTATCTTCCCCCACATTTACAATCATTCAAATTATAAGCGGCTTGATCACCATACTTCTTATATTTGCTTATATTAGGTTATTACAGAAAAATGAAGTTTTAAATAAAAAAGTGGGCGAGCTTAAAGAAGCGTGGCAGCAAACACCTTTACCTAAGGGGAAAATAGTTCCGCGATGGGAGAAAATCCAAAAACGTGTTGAAAGTAACGATGAGGGCCAATGGAAACTTGCTATCATTGAAGCTGATACTATTCTTGACGATGTTATAAAGTCTATGGGTTATAAAGGAGAAACAATGGGAGAGAGAATGAAGAAAATAAAACCCGAACAATTTCCGTATTTAGATGACGCCTGGCGAGTGCACAAAATACGAAATTTTATAGCGCATGACCCCGGTTACCGTATGAAAAGGGATACAGTAGAAAAAACCATAGATATATACAAAAGAATATTTGATCAGCTGCACGTACTTCAGTAATTACCAGGCGCACGATAAAGCGGGGTTGATTATTTTGAATTTATTGATATAATATACATTACAGAATAAAGCGGGGTGGTGTAACGGTAACACGACGGGCTCATAACCCGTAGATTGGAGGTTCGATTCCTCCCCCCGCAACAATTTTTGTTTCACAAAAATTGAAAATTCCCCCGTAAATCGTCTAACGACGATAACGGGACAGACAATAACCAATTATAACTTGGAATTTGAGATTTTCGGCGCGAAGCGCCGGCATGGCTGGGTAGCTCAGTTGGTTAGAGCGACGGAATCATAACCCGTAGGTCGTGGGTTCAAATCCCGCCCCAGCCACAACGTGGATGGCACACAAAGCAACTCACGTTGCTTTGTGTGGGGATTTGAAAGGCGGACCCCGCCTGTCCGACGGACAGGCGGGGGAGCCCGGGCAGGAAGCGCTTAACGAAAACGAGCCGAAGGCGAAGTTTGAGTTTAGCGACTTGACGCCAAATCCCGCCCCAGCCACAACAATTTTTGTTCCATAAAAATTGAAAATTCCAATAACCAAGAAACAAACAATACTCAACTATCAAATTACAATAATCAAACTTAACTAAATACCCACTTGCCTTTTTTGAGTTTTGAAATTTATGATTTGTGAATTTGTTTGGAAATTGTAATTTGAGATTTGGGATTTTCGGCGCGAAGCGCCGTATGAGCGGGCGTAGCTTAGTCAGGTCAAAGCGCATGCTTGTCACGCATGAGATCGTGGGTTCAAATCCCATCGCCCGCGCACTAACACGTATTATACGAACCCCCCCGATTTTGGTCGGGGGGTTCGTGTTTTTATATAAGTTTTAGCTTGCAAAAAATTTTAACAAAACCACTCTTTTGTTGACCACTTTTCAATTTCTTGACACCTTAAAAACTTCGGGCTAAAATATTTTTAGTACTTAAAAAAATATTATTGAAAGGAGGTGAAGATTTTGGGCCTTACAGAGAATATTGAAGAACAGCACGTTTTTATAAATACAGGAAAAGATGTGATACGTGTGGGATACAAAGAAGAATTCGTGGGGCCGCCTTCTTCTGTGAGCACACCCCTAAAATCCGGCAATCATTATATCCCTATAGTATTTTGTCATCCGCTTACCTCCTCTAAAGATCTTTTGTGGGAAGCATTTATTGAAGAGGTTAAAAGTAGAGTAAAAAGCGCCGGTTTAAGTTGTCGGCTTATAGCTCTGGACTGGCCGGGTCACGGGTCTTCTGACTGGACAGAGAACTATTCAATTGATTTGCTGAATACAATACTGGAGAGATTTTTCGACGCTATAAATATTGAGAAAGCTCATCTTTTTGGTATGTCTTTAGGAGGGATTGCCGCTATACGGTTTGCTGCCAGGAATCAGCACCGGGTTTTAAGTGTTGCCGAACAAGGCGCCCCTATTGATGCAAATGATTTAGCTTTTTGGCAAAAAATTACGCTGAAGCAAATCGCAACATATAGTAGAGTTTTTGATAGACTTATTCCGCGTTCAAGAAAAAACATTGATAAGATACTACGGACATGCGTTCCGTTTGTTAAACACTTTAAGTTACAGGTTTTTAACGAGCTACGAAAAACAGCTATAGATATGGAGTTGCACGAAATTATTGCCAGGGACTTGAGTGCCTGTGATGTACGAGCAGTTTTTGATTATGCAGAAGATTTATTTTCTTTAAATCTATATCTCGACCTTAAATTAATAGAAATGTATAGTCCTTCTGTGCCTTTTATGGCAATAGAGGGTAAAAATCCTGAGCTTAAGTTTTTAGACACCATGAACAGAATTAGATATATATGCGAGGGGGATTCTTTCTTTTCTCACGAAATAGAAAATGTCGGTCATTTTGCAACCATTATTAATGCTGAAGAAGTAGCCGAAAAATATAACAACTTCCTTATAAAAATCGAAAATAATAAGCTCTCAAATAAATCCTTACGTATGTCAGAAACTCAATCCCGCTAGAGCTTGCATTTATAAACAGCTCTAGCGGGTTTTTTGTGTTTATACGGCCTCTATTTGTGTTCGGGTTGTTTATGAGGTCAAGTTAAGTTAAAATATTATAGTATACCTTCCATTCTTCAGAAGAGTTGAAGAATTATTATGAAAAATATCAAAGGAGAAGTTGAAAAAGAGCTTTCAAGAGCTTCCACGTTGCACGATGTGGACAAAATTTGGCGTAAGTATTTAGGAAGAAAGGGTAAATTAACGGTACGCTTACGCTCTCTCAAGGAGCTGCCCGAAGAACAAAGAAAGGCAGAGGGAATTAAATTAAATCGTTTAAAAGAAGAGCTGACTGAAATTTTTCAAACTAAAGTTACAGAATTACAGGAAAAGGAATATACAGAACAGATAAAAAAAGAATGGATAGATGTAACCCGTCCGGGTCATAAAAAACCGCAGGGCAGTTTGCATCCCATAAGTAAAGCTATGCGTGAGGCCGAGGATATATTCGGTCAAATGGGTTTTGCTGTTGCGCAGGGCCCACAAATTGAAAGCGAATGGTATAACTTTGATTCTTTAAATATACCTAAAAACCATCCCGCCCGTGATATGTGGGATACCTTCTGGTTGCGTAGCAATCAAAGTCAAATGTCAAACGTCAAAGGTAACAGGTCAGCAAAAGATGAACGTCTTTTGCTTCGTACTCACACCACGGCTATGCAGGTTCGCTATATGGAAGAAAACAACCCTCCGTTTAGGGTTATTTTTCCGGGCAGGGTGTACAGGCACGAAGCTACAGACGCCTCCCACGAAATACAGTTTTATCAGCTTGATGGCTTAATGGTAAGCGATAATGGCGATATAAACGTTTCCAACTTCCGAGCTGTTATAGGCGAGTTTCTACGCAGATTTTTCAAGACAGACGTAAAGATGCGACTTAGACCGAGCTACTTTCCTTTTACAGAACCAAGTTTTGAAATTGATATCAGTTGTGTAAACTGTAATCAAAAAGGATGCCACACTTGTTCTCACGGAGGATGGGTGGAGATGATGGGTGCGGGAATGGTTCACCCTAAAGTATTTTCTTCAGCTAAGTATAACCCTAATTATGTATCAGGTTTTGCTTTCGGAGTGGGTATAGATCGCCTTGCTATGATTAAATACGGCGTAGACGATGTACGCCTGTTTTATTCGGGAGATATTCGTTTTCTTGAACAGTTTAAATAAGTTTCTATGAAATTTTCATATAACCTTGTAAAACAATTTCTCTCTAAACAACCTCCGGAAGCTCATAAGCTTGCAGGTCTCTTGACAATGCATAGTTTTGAAATTGAAGATGTAGAAAAAAAGGAGAATGATTACATACTCGATGCTGATATTTTACCTAATCGCGCCCATGATGCCGCCTCTCATATAGGTTTTGCCAGAGAAGTTGCCGCGCTTACAGGAGGAAAGTTAAAAGATATAAAAAAAAGCGAAGATTATAAAAAAAAGACAAACGAAACGAAGAGTATAAAAATAGAAGTCAAAAATAAAGATTTGTGTGAGAGATATACAGCCGGAGTTGTAGAAGGAGTGGATGTAAAAGATTCTCCAGCATGGTTAAGAAACCTACTGAATAATACAGGGTTAAATTCAATTAACAATGTCGTTGATGTTGTAAATTACGCTATGCTGGTTACGGGTCAGCCGATGCATGCTTTTGATTTAGATAAGATAGAGGGGGGCAAAATTATTGTAAGAAACGCAAAGCAAGGAGAATCCATAACCACGCTGGACGGAGAGGCATTTATACTTAATTCTTCAGATCTCGTTATAGCGGATGCGCAGTCTCCTTTAGCCATTGCCGGCGTAAAAGGAGGAGTTAAAGCGGAAGTAACAAAGGAAACAAAAAACGTAGTACTAGAAGCTGCGTACTTTAATCCTGTAAACGTAAGACACACTACAAGACATTTAGGCGTGCATACTGATTCCTCCTGGAGGTTTGAACATTCTATATCTAAAGCACAAGTGGACCAGTCCCTTTACAGCGGGATGGAATTCCTTAAGAGATACGCAGGAGGTAAACCGCTTAAAGAAGTTATAGATATAATGGAAAAATCTCCCGCGCAGGTTGTTATATCACTTAGGCCTGAATATGTGCACGAACTATTAGGAGTACGCATAACAAGCCAAAAAATCTCCTCTATTTTGAAATCCCTCGGTTTTGAGGTGATCCCACAGAAAAATCGTATAAAAGTAAAGGTTCCTTCGTGGCGACTTGATATAGAGCGAGAAGAGGACTTAATTGAAGAAGTAGGACGTATATTCGGTTATGAAAATATAAGTCCGGAAATGCCCCACGGTTCTCTTTATCCTCCCGAGAGAGATGTTAAAAATTATTGGAAGAGACAGGTACAAAGAAATTTTGCTGACAGAGGTTTAAATGAGGTATATAATTATTCATTTATTTCCGAATCTGATGCCTCGTTGTGGCAATATAATACAAAAGACCTATGGGAGGTTGAAAATCCTGTAAGTAACGAGTTTAAGCATCTGCGCCCGAGTTTGTTACCCGGAATTCTTAAAAACGCAAAACACAATTTGAAGTTTAAAGATCATATAGAATATTTTGAAATAGGGGAGATATTTTCTAAAAGCACAAAAGAACGCGAAAAAACTAATCTCGCTCTGGCTGTAGCTTCAAAAAGAAAAAATTCTGAAGATTTCTATGAGCTAAAAGCGTATGTTGTTGACCTTTTTAATCGTTTGGGTATAAGCGATGTTTGGTTTGATGACGCTTTAAAGAAAAAAGAGGAAAAAGAAATCTCTTTTATGCACCACACCAGAGTCGCTCAAATAAAAACAGGTAGTACATTTATGGGATATATTGGACAGGTGCATCCGCGAATTGCTGCTGCTTATAGCTTAAAAGGAAGTGTAAGTTTTGCTGAGCTGGATTTTGATATGCTTGCGGAAGAGGCAGAAAAGGAGGAGATTTATACCCCTGTTTCCGATTATCCTAAAATCGTTCGTGATATTTCTGTGCTTGTTTCCAAATTTACAAAAACAGATGAAGTCATAAGGGCGATTAACGACGGAGGAGGAAAACTTCTGCGTGATGTGGATATGTTTGATTATTACGAGGAGGCAAAAAATACGGAATCGAAGAGTATGGCATTTCATTTAATTTTTCAAGCTGAGGATAGAACATTAAATTCTTCTGAGGTAGATAATTTAGTAGCTAAAATTGAGCGGGAAATCAAAAAGAAAGGGTGGCAAGTTAAATAAGCTTCCTCCGTTCCGACTTAATGTCGGAACTTCGTTCGCTTAACAAAACTATGGCTAACCAACAAAATTCTAAAAAAACTCAAAGTAAAAAACAGGAAGGGTATTCTGCTGAGGATATTTATGTTTTGGAGGGCTTGGATCCGGTAAGAAAAAGACCGGGAATGTATATAGGTTCTACCGGGGAGGATGGGCTTCACCATTTAATATGGGAGTTGGTTGATAACAGCTTAGATGAGGCGATGGGTGGCTATGCGCAAAATATTGTAGTTACTATTTTATCCGACAGGCGGATTAATGTGACTGATGACGGAAGGGGTATACCGGTAGAAAAACATTCTAAAACAAAGAAATCCGCGCTGGAAACTGTTATGACTACCCTTCACGCCGGAGGAAAATTTGGTGGTAAAAGTTACAGAATCTCAGGTGGACTCCATGGGGTCGGGGTTTCAGTTGCAAACGCGCTATCTTCATGGGCAAGAGCTGAAGTATGTAGAGACGGAATACGTTATTCTCAGGAATACAAAAAAGGTAAAGCTCAAACTAAAATTAAAAACGAAGGAAAGTGCCCGAATACAAAAAGCGGAACAAGCATCACGCTGGAGGCGGACACTGAAATTTTTAAAGAAGGTCAGTTTAAACTAAAAACCATTTTAAATCACTTAAGACAACAGGCATATCTAACAAAAGGAGTGCGGATTAAAGTTATTGACGAAAGAGAGAAACTGCCCAGGTCTTACCAGTTTTATTTTGAGGGAGGTATTGTTTCTTTTGTTGACTACTTAAATCGCGGAGAGGACAGGAAGCATGACGAAATATTTTATGTAAACAAAGAACATCAAAACATAATGGTGGAATGTGCTTTTCAATACACAGAGGATTTGCAGGGAACTGAACTTGGTTTTGCTAATAATATACACACAACAGAAGGCGGTATGCATATAACCGGATTTCGTGCAGCTATGACGCGGGGTCTTAACGAGTATGCCAACCTCAAAGAAGAGGAGAGTTTTTCGGGCGAGGATGTGCGCGAAGGACTCACTGCCGTTATTTTAGTTAAAGTACCCGAGCCGCAGTTTGAAGGTCAGACCAAAGCAAAACTCGGCAACCCTGAGGCGCGCACCGCCGTAGAAGCTGTGGTCTCTGAAGCACTCGCTGACTATTTGGATAGAAACCCCAATGATGCTAAAAAAATATTGGAAAAAATTACTCTTGCTGCAAAAGCAAGGAAGGCGGCACGGGCTGCACGCGATACTGTTATACGAAAAGGAGCTATGGAAGGTTTAACTCTTCCCGGCAAGCTTGCTGATTGTTCCAGCAGAAAACCTGAAGAGTCCGAGTTATTTATAGTGGAAGGTGATTCTGCCGGAGGGAGCGCAAAACAGGGAAGAGACAGGGGATTTCAGGCAATACTTCCTATACGGGGTAAAATATTGAATGTTGAGAGATCTCGTTTGGATAAAATTTTGGCTTCAAAAGAAATTAAAGCCATAATAATTGCCCTGGGGGCGGCAATAGCGGAAGAGTTTAACTTAGATAAACTTAGATATCATAAAATAGTTATTATGACGGACGCTGATGTGGACGGAGCTCATATACGAACTCTTCTTCTCACTCTGTTTTACAGGTATTATAAGCCAATTATAGAACAGGGTTATTTGTATATAGCCCAGCCACCTCTTTATAAAATAACTAAAGGCAAAAATATCAATTATGCTTATACAGAAAACGAAAAAGAGGATATTCTTAAAAAAATAATGCAGGATAAAAAACAAACTAAGTCCAAGAAAGAGGAAGAAGATCTTGAGAAAGAAGCCAGGCATATGTCCGGCGTAAATCTTCAGAGATATAAAGGTCTGGGGGAAATGAACGCGGAGCAGCTCTGGGAAACTACAATGAATCCGGAAAATCGGTTGTTGTATCGTGTAAATATTGAAGAGGCGGAAGAAGCCGATAGAATTTTTGATATTCTTATGGGTTCGGATGTAGACCCCAGGAGAAGATTTATCCAGACGCACGCAAAGAGAGTGCAAAATCTTGACATTTAAGTATATATTGTTATTATTAGGGTAATAACGGCCCTTGCAGGCCTTTTTTAAATAAGCTCGTTCCGCTCGCACAAAATAACAAAAGAACAAAAAACCGACATATTCATAGGTTATTCTGTTACTCAGTTACTGTGTTATTCTGTTGTTTTGTGAGGCGGAGCCGAACAAAAACCATGGAAATAGCGAAGAAATATTTATATTCTGTCATACGCTTTTTGCGCGAAGTGAAGATTGAAATGAAACGCGTAAATTGGCTGAGCAAGAAAGAGGTTATGCGTCATACAGCTATTGTTGTCGCGGTTTCTGTTGTTGTTGGAATTTACCTCGGGGCATTGGACTTGTTTTTCCAGTGGTTATTAAGTGTAATTGTATTCTAAAGCTCGCTACGCTCGCACAAAACTATGCCTAAACAAGAACTACAAAGGGGAAGAAACTGGTATGTAATACACACCTATTCCGGATATGAGGACGCTGTCGCAAAAAACCTGGAACAACGCATTGAATCTATGGGTATGCAGGATAAAATTTTTAGTGTTACAGTACCCAAAGAAAAGAAAATTAAAATAAAAGGAGGAAAGAGGCAAGTAGTAGAAGAAAAAATTTATCCCGGATATGTACTTGTGGATATGGTCGTAACTGATGATTCCTGGTATGTAGTTCGGAATACCCCGCGTGTTACCGGCTTTGTTGGATCCGGTACAACACCTGTACCTGTTTCCAAAAAGGAAATTGAAGAATTACAGAAAAGAATGGGTGTTGAAGAACCCAAATACAAGATTGAAATTAAAGAGGGGGACGCTGTAAAAATAAATGACGGACCTTTTAAAGATTTTGACGGTAAAGTTTTTGAAATAGATGAAGAAAAAGGCAAGGTACAGGTATCAGTTAATATGTTCGGCAGAGAAACCCCTGTTGAGCTTGATTATTTGCAAATAACTAAATTATAAAGTAGCTCGGCCTACGGCTTTGCTTCAAATCCTAAATCCTAATATCTAAATCCTAAACAAATCCAAAATTCAAATGTTCTAAATTATAAACCGTTTTGAATTTTGTATTTTGGTCATTTGATATTGTTTAGAGTTTAGTGTCGTTTTGAAATTAGAATTTGTTTGTGCGCCGCAGGCGAACAAAATATTATGGCTAAAAAAGTACAAACTGTTGTAAAAATGCAAATTCCCGGAGGGCAGGCGACACCTGCTCCCCCTGTAGGTACCGCGCTCGGTCCTCACGGAATAAATATTCAGGATTTTGTCAGTCAGTTTAATGAGAGAACCGAAGACCAGAAAGGCAATGTAGTGCCGGTGGAGCTTTATGTATACGAAGATCGCAGTTTTGACTTTAAATTAAAAACTCCGCCTGCCTCTGACTTACTCAAAAAAGCAGCCGGAACGGAAAAGGGTTCGGGAGACACCCCCAGAACTAAGGTGGGTAAAGTCAGCAAGAGTCAGGTTAGGGAAATAGCTGAAACTAAAATGGAGGACTTAAGCGCTAACAATTTAGAACAAGCTGAAAAGATTATAGAGGGTACCGCCAAAAGTATGGGTATTGACGTTAAGAAGAAATAACGTTAATACCCATATTTTTGTGAGGGGGCGACGGGGGAGTTTTCTCCCCCGAAGTGGAAGCAGGTCCGACTTTAGTCGGACCGTTGAAACCGCAAGGTTTCAAGGAGGCCTCGGCCGACGAAAGTATGGGTATTGACGTTAAGAAGAAATAACATCAAAAAGAGGATTTTAAAACAGAATTCAAAAAAGAGCTCGGCTTTCGAGCTCTTTTTTAATGCAAAAATATTATAAAACAATTCAAAGGTTTGAAATAGTTTTTAACCGCTTTTTAACAATATGTGCTCTCCACTCTGCATAATATCGCATGTTATAATATAACTTAGTTACTTATCATTCATAAACATACAAGAGAAACCGTTGTTTTAGTGCCGGAATAGTAAAATATTGAGTTTATTATATTTTCAACAATAATACGCAAGGGAGGTGAGACGCATGGATTCCTTAAAGAATATAACTATATATAGAATAGAACCCATGGAAAATGCGTTAGCACGGCTTAGAAGTGCGCCTCTGGATAATGCCGGAGACGAGAAAATATATGTTTATTCAAATGCTGACTTTGCTATTCGTTCTATAGATCCGGATGTTCTCAATCCCACGTCATACTATGTATTAAGAGAGGGTTTAGAATTTCAACGTTGGCTCCGATGGTACTTTCTGGAAAAGTATGGTATAGATACACTATTCCTTCCGGGTATTATTCATATGGAAACAGATGACGGCTATGAAAGTATGGCCCCTCCCTTCATTGAGGTTTATGAAGAAAACATTTTTCCGCAAAACTCCGGACAGCTCCTAAGGACAAATTTTTCTGTTTTGCTTGACGGTGTTCATCGTGCTATGATTGCCCGCGAAAACGGTATTTCTATGAGTTGTATTGTAGTAAAAAACGCGGATACAACTTATCTTCCTTACGCATACCCCAACGCTTGGAGTGAGGTCAAAGTTTTTGACAGCGTACCTCCCGTAAAGAAGTTTTACAGACGAGAAGAACGTTATAGCTACGTGAGACCGCTTTATGCTCTACGAGGGTGGAACGATAGAACGCAGGTAGGACGGTAGGAAAATATACGAAAATTTATATCGCGTAAAAGATAAGTATAATGCCCGCGTTGTGGATAAAATATTTATAGGCCGTTCTTAAGAGCGGCCTTTATTATTTTAAATTTTATATTTTTTGTGTATTATATAAGGAAACCTTCACTGCTCACCGTAATAAGTAATTCGTAATAAGTAATAAGCCTGCCTGCCGGCAGGCAGGCAGGAACAAAATATGACTAAAAACTCAAATCAAAATTCGTTTATTTTTGCCTCTGATTTAGACGGCACTATTATAGATCACACAGAAAATAAAATTGCGGCCGCCCAAAGAGAAGGGATTCATTTAACATCTGAACAAGTGAGCTCTGAGACATTAAGGGCGACTGTTAAAAAAGAAATAAGAGAGAGAATACAGGGGCATGTTTATGAAGAAGCTACCCTCTCCGCTAAACCGATAGAAGGTGCTAAAGAAGTTATTGAGAGTTTTGTTAAAAATAACGGTCCTGTGTATATAATCTCCGCGCGCAGTACAAAATCTTCTGAGGAATATGCCAGAGAATGGCTCCGGCGGAATTTGCCGGCAATTAAACAAGAACACGTATTTTTTGTGCAAAGAGGCGAAGAAAAAGATGAAGTCGCCTCACAACTGGGTGCTGATTTTTACATAGATGATAAAGAAATTGTTTTAGATCATCTGCCCAGCGTGCGCCATAAGTTTCTGTTCTATCCTTTTAATGAAAGCGCTAATACAAAGTACGAAGTAGTAAGAAAATGGGAAGAAGTGCCCGCCAAACTGGATCGGCTTTTCAGGGGATAAGTTTTGTGTAAAAATATTTATACATTAAATTGCTAAAGCTTATGGAGGAAGAAGTTAATAAAACCTACAAACGCCCTAATTGGGACGAATTTTGGCTAACACAGGCGTTGTTTTATTCTACACGGGGAACCTGCGACCGCCACAGGACCGCCGCAGTTATTGTGGATAAAAACAACCTTTTAATAAGTGCGGGTTACAACGGATCTCCCCCCGGGGCTCCTCACTGCGATGATGTGGGACACCTTATTATAGACGGCCACTGTTTACGCACTCTTCACGCGGAAGAAAATGCCCTTCTTAATGCTAAGCGGGGTTTGGAAGGGGCTACCGCATATATGCTTTATAGTCCGTGCTTGAAATGCGCAAAAGCGTTAATTAGTTCGGGAGTAAAGAGGATTGTATATGCCCGTGAATACAGTAATATGCATGGTGAAGACAAGGGTTGGAAACATTTTAAAGAACTGGCTGCGGGAGCCAGCACAGCCGTTGAGTACTTAAATTTAGATTTTAACAAAGTATTAAAAAATATGTTGGGTATTTTAAAAAGCAAAGGCGGAGCTCTTAAGTAAGAATGTATCCTATACGGGGAAAAACAAATATTATACCGCTCCTTATTTTGTAAAATGCAAATAAAAGTACAAAAAATTCACAGAGATGCGATACTTCCCTCATACGCTTATCGTGGGGATGCCGGGATGGATATATACTCTTGCGAGGAAGCCGTAATTCAACCTAAGTCAAAAGCGTTGATAAAAACAGGAGTGAAGATCGCTATACCCGAAGGATATGCCGGCTTTGTGTGGGATAAAAGCGGGCTTGCCGTAAAGCACGACTTAACTACTATGGCGGGAGTTTTGGACTCCGGATACAGAGGAGAGCTTACTGTCGTTATCGTCAATTTAGGAGATAAAGAATACAGGGTAGAGGGAAGACAAAAAATAGCTCAGTTAGTTATCAAACCGGTGATAAGCGCGAATATTGTAGAGGTAGAAAACATAGATAATAGAACGTCCCGTGGAGAGAAAAGATTCGGCAGCAGCGGGTTAAATTGATAAACTTAATCCTTCAATGTATAATGGGAAATAGTTCGCAAAACAAAAACCAAGGAGGCATTATGCTTCGCAGAAGCATGGCAAAACTTATAAAACCCCGGCACGAGGAAAAACAGTACCTTCGCATACTTAGCGATATTATGAAAAAGGGCGAAGATAAGCCCAACAGAACAGGCATAGATACGCGAATGCTGTTTCATCGCGAAATGCGGTATGACCTCCGTAAAGGTTTTCCTATGCTAACTACAAAGAAAGTTCCTTTTCACCTTGTTGTTGCGGAATTACTTTGGTTTTTAAGAGGTTCAAGCGACGTTCGTGAACTTCAAAAACTCGGATGCAAAATTTGGGATGATAACGCCGGGAGTGATTATTGGCAAAATCGCAAAAAAGAACTCGGGTTTGCAGATGATGAAGGTTATATAGGCAGAATTTACGGTGTACAATGGCGGGATTGGCAATCGCCTGATGGTTCACGTGTAGATCAGCTCGCACAAGTTATAGATGATATAAAAAACAGTCCTTTCGGAAGGCGCAAGGTGGTTACCGCGTGGAACCCGGGAGAAATTGACGAGATGGCTCTTCCCCCGTGCCATATGATTTTCCAGTTTAATGTTTCGGCAGACAAAGAATACCTGGACCTTTCTATGAAGCAACGTAGTTGCGATATGTTTCTCGGTGTACCTTTTAATATAAGCTCTTACGCTTTACTTTTAAGTATGGTGGCGCATGTTACCGGTTTGAAGCCGCGAGAATTTGTACATACTCTTGAGGATGCACACATATATCATAATCACTTTGAACAGGCAAAAACCCAACTTGCCAGAACCCCGTATAAGTTTCCTAAGCTCTGGTTAAATCTTGATATAAAAGATATAGACGATTTCCATCGTGTTGCGTATGGAGCGGTAGATAAGGGAGAAACCCCCAAGGAAGCTATTGCTAAAGTGGCGCGGCTTGAAAATTATGAAGCCCACCCTCACATCAAAGCGGAAATGGCGGTATAGTTTATGAATACGAAAAATTCCAACATTACCATTTCGCTTATCGTCGCTATGGGAAAGAATTACGATATAGGGGAAAACGGTGATATGCCGTGGGGGAGAAATTTGCGCGGTGACTTGAGGCACTTCGTTCGGGTTACCAAAGGAAAACCTATTGTTTTCGGAAGAAAAACATTTGAATCTATTGGCGCCTCTCTGAAGGATAGAGAAGTGCTTGTTTTAACCACAAGGGATGATTACAACCCTGAAGGTTGCCGTGTCTTTCAAAGTCCGGACTCTGTTATTGGGTATGTCGCCCGTAGCTATAGTGAACTTATCGTTGGAGGAGGGGAAAAAATATATAAACTGTTTTTACCTTGTGCTACCCGTATATATTTAACCGTTGTTGATGCCGCATTTGAAGCTGATACTTTTTTCCCTGAAGAATTTAAATGGGATGATTGGAATGTAGTTCACAAAGAAAAACATAATGCTGACAATGAAAACAAGTATGATTTCACTATATATACCTTAGAGAGAAAATAGCTCTTCACCCCCTCTTTTGTAATAGGGGGGTTTGTTATTTCAGGATGCCCCGAAGCAGAGCAAAGCACGCTTCGGGGCTACCCTGAACCGTGTTGCCGGAGGCAACTCTGGTTCAGGGTGAAACGCTTTTGACATGCTTTTGAAACGTTTTTATATACCTCGTTTTACATTGAGAGGATAAGATTTTATGATAGTATAAAGTAAAGCTCACTCCGTTCGCACAAAATAACAAAAGAACATATTAACAAAAGAACAAAAACAACTGATATGTTCATAGGTTATTCTGTTACTCAGTTATTATGTTATTTTGTTGTTTTGTGAGTCGAAGCCGAACAAAATTATGGCAAAATATAAACCCACAATAGGTTTAGAAATACACTCTCAACTAAAGACCAAAACAAAGATGTTCTGTGATTCTTTGAATGATCCTTATGAGACACATTCCAATATTAATATTTGTCCTGTATGCATGGGTCATCCCGGCACTTTGCCCACTCCCAACAAAGAGGCAATAGAAAAAATTATAAAAGCAGGTCTTGCATTAAATTGCAATATTGCCGAATTTGCCAAATTTGACCGGAAAAACTATTTTTATCCCGACCTTCCTAAGGGATACCAGATATCGCAATATGATATACCTTTCTGTTCCGGCGGGCATATAGAGATAGACAACCAAAACCACGATGACCATAACGATGACGATGATAGCGGAAGCCACAATGACCATGACAATGACGCCGAAAACCACGATGACGATAACCAAAATTCAAAAAAGATTCTTCTTGAAAGAATTCACCTTGAAGAAGATACCGGGCGCCTCGTGCATTCAGAAGACGGCGCATATTCATACATTGACTTTAATCGCGCGGGAATACCTTTAATGGAGTTGGTTACAAAACCGGTAATACATAGCGCTGAAGAAGCCCGTAAATTTGCCCAACAACTTCAGCTTATACTCCGCTATTTGGACGCGAGTGATGCTGATATGGAAAAAGGGCAAATGCGTGTAGAGGTAAATCTTTCTATGGCGGCGGAGGGTTCAAGTACCATGGGCACAAAAGTAGAGATAAAAAACCTCAATTCTCTTCGGGCGGTAGAAGAGGGTATAGCTTATGAGGTAAAAAGACAAAAAGAGCTTATTGAAGAAGGAAAACAGGTGGAGCAGCAAACAGTAGGATGGGATGAAGAGAAACAAAAAACAGTTCCCCAGAGGTCTAAAGAAGAAGCCCATGATTACAGATATTTTCCCGAGCCGGATATACCTCCACTCCGTATTACGAGAGAGATGGGGTGGGATACAGAAAGAATGCGCACCTCTTTGCCCGAACTCCCCCGTGATAAAAAGAAAAGATTTATAGAGCAGTACGTACATGATGAAAAAACCGCAAATATATTTGTTTCAGAGTTTGAACTCGCCGATTTTTTTGAACGCGCGGCCTCCGAGGCATTAAGGTGGACTGACAACGAAGACCCTGAAAAGGTAAAAAAGTTGACTACAAACTACACAACGAAAAACCTGCGAACTATTCTTACGGAAACCCAAACTCCGGTTGCGGAGATGCGCATTACAGCTGAAAATTTCGGAGAGTTAATAGGGTTAGTATATAAAGGAGAAATTTCCAGTGCCGGCGCCAGGGAAGTGCTGGAAGCAATGTTCCACACCGGAAAGGACCCTTCCAACATAGTGGAAGAAAAAGGATTAAGGCAGGTTAGCGATACCGGAGAACTGGAAAAAATCGTAGATGAAGTTATAGCTGAAAACGAAAAAGCCGCCTCTGATTACAAAAACGGCGATGAAAATGCCATAAAATTTTTAATGGGGCAGGTTATGAAAAAGAGCAAGGGCTCTGCCAACCCGCAAAAAGCCACAGAGCTATTGAAAAATAAATTAGAGTAGGTTAATTTATTTTTAGTACCATACAAAGAGAAGGAGACAGGAAATGAGTGGAGAAAAATACTATAAACTACGGCTTTCCGTTGGTCCAGACGCAGTTAGCGATTTGACGGAGTTAGCAATCAGAAAGAATATCAGTACGACGGAAGTCATAAGACGTGCTCTTGCAGATTACAAATTTTTTCAGAATCAGCTTTTAAAAGGGAGAAAAATTATACTTTATGATGAAAAAACAAATAAAGAATGGTTATTAACGGAAATAGAATAAGCTCGTTTTAAACTAAATCTTTTCTACAAAACTACCGCCCTTATTGTGATCAGGGCGGTTTAATTTATTTGAACATTATTTTTTAGCAAGGGTAACCAAATTACGGAAAAGCATTGCCACGGTTACGGGTCCTACTCCGCCGGGGACAGGAGTTAGGTAAGACGCGTTCTCCAAGACGTCGGGAGACGCATCTCCCACGATTTTACCTTTTTCTTTTGAGGTTCCGGCATCTATGACTATAGCTTCCTTTTTCACCATTTCTTTTTTAATGAGACGGGGTTGCCCGGCTCCGCTTATCAAAATATCAGCATTTTTGATGTAAGGAGCAATGTCAGGCGTAAACTCATTTAATATGGTAACGGTCGCGTTGTTTTGAGCAAGAAGATGTGCCACAGGTTTGCCTACAAGTTGTCCGAACCCCACCACTACCGCGCTTTTACCGTGTATTTCTATAGAGTATCTATCAAGTATTTTCATAACACCGCCTGCAGTTGCAGGATATATGTTCGCATTTCCTGTGTACAGTTTCCCGGACATCCTTTCACTTAAAACATCCACATCTTTTTCCGGAGATACCGCATTTAATATATATTGTTTATTAATATGCGAGGGTAGAGGAAGTTGTACTATAACCCCCTCCATATTCGGACGTTTGCATATTTTTACTATTTCTTTTCTTAGTTTCCTTGTTGATATATCCTCCGGATATTCGAAGGATTTAACTTCCACGCCTATATTTTCTCCGGCTTTTCTCTTTTTTTCTACATACGCTTTTGATACAGAATTGTCTCCCACAAGAACTATACCAAGCTTAACTTTCTTTTGAAGGTTTTGCAGCTCTCTTTCTGCCTCTTCAAGAATTTCGTCCGCTATAGCTTGTCCGTCTATGTGTTGGTTTGATCGTGTCATTTTCACCTCCTTGCGTGATATAAAGTACGTTTTTGTGCATTCTTTATATCACTCAATACTTTTATTTACAACGGGGGACTGAATTTTAAAGCTAGGTTTTTAACTTCCTTTCCCACATTTTTTCCTGATACCGCCATATCTATTAATGAGGCAATTTTTCGCATTTCTTTTTCTTTCATACCTCTTGTTGTTACTCCCGGGGTACCCACGCGCAAACCGGAAGGATCTAATGGAGAACGGGGATCCCCGGGAACCGCGTTTCTGTTTGCGGTAATACCTGACTTCTCCAGAAGTTCTTCTGCTTCTTTTCCGGTGATGTTTTTGTTTGTAAGATCCACGAGAAACATATGGTTATCTGTTCCGTTTGAGACAATATCGTAACCCTTGTTTTGTAGCTCACGTGCGAGTTCTTTTGAATTTTTTACAATCTGCGTCGCATATCCCTGAAATTTTTTGGTTTGTGCTTCTTTTAGTGCTACAGCTATACCTGCGGTTGTATTATTATGAGGCCCTCCCTGTAAGCCGGGAAATACAGATTTATCTATTTCAGCGGCGAAATCTTTTTTAGAAAATATTAATGCCGCTCTGGGACCTCTGAGTGTTTTGTGGGTGGTTGTTGTGACCACGTCACACCACGGAAAAGGGGAGGGATGCGCACCGCCCGCAATAAGCCCGGCTATATGCGCAACATCCGCCATTAAAAGAGAGTTGTGTTTAGATGCTATATCTTTTAGTTTTTTAAAGTTTAGTTTTCGCGAATAGGCGCTTATTCCCGTAACGATAAGTTTAGGTTTATGTTTTTTTGCCAACTTTTCCACTTCCTCATAATCTATAAGCCCCTTTTCCGTTAAACCGTATTGTATAAAATTGAAAAACTTGCCCGTGTGCGATACTTTATGGCCGTGAGTCAGGTGGCCTCCGCTCTGCAAACTCATTCCGAGAGCTTTGTCTTTATTTTTAAGCAGAGCCGCATATACAGCAAAATTTGCCGGGCTGCCGGAGTAGGGCTGTACGTTCACGTGCCATTTATTTTCGTTTAATTTAAAAAGCGAGAGAGCCCTTTCCCGGCATAGGTTTTCCAATTCGTCTGCGTTTTTGTTTCCCGGATAGTATCTTTTTCCGGGATACCCCTCAGAATATTTATTAGTGAAAACGGAAGCCATTGCCTCCCTTACATTTGAAGAGGCGTAATTTTCGGAGGCAATAAGTGAAATGGTTTCACGTTGCCTTTTTTCTTCTTTTGAGTTTATATTTTTTATACGTGCATCCATTTTATAGGTATTTACATAATTATGCCCGGGAAAGAAAGGGGGTGGTTATTTTCTTTCCCGGGCTTTGGAACTATGGTTTGCTCAATCCGTTGAAAATCATTTCAAGTTTAAACCAGTAATCCATCTTCAAGAGCCAGTGAAAGTTAAGTAAGTCGTCGCGGCTTAAAGGAGGTCCTTCCGGACGGTTTTCCGGGTGCGGTGGATACTTGTTTTTAACTTCACTCTTTACCGCCTCACGTGTTGCCTCAATAATATCCTGAGGATACCATTCCGGGGGGTACCATCCTTCCGCAATGTATCCTCCGCAATTTTCATCGCTGGTTCTAAAATTCACTCCTCCATCTATTAAAATTACTGCTTCTTCTTTGCTGATATATCTTTTGTTGCGCAGCTGGCAATCAGGGCATGTATAGTATAAGATACTTCCTTCGCTAATTATCCCTTCATTAATTACCAGGTAGAGATTGATCTGATCGGCGTCCAAATAAATATTACTATGACACCCACCGCACTTGGTCGTAAATTGCTGCGACATAAAACCTCCTCTCTGTATGTCAATTCGCTGATGATGGTGATTAAACTATAACTTATTATTACGATCTTGTAAAGAAAGTATTTTCCATACTCATATGAGAATAAAATTAAACCCCACACTTTTATCGGTAGGTGCAGGGTTCATAAAAGGTGCGGAGGTGTTTTTAAATAACAATTTCAGAAGTGAGGTTCTGAATCTATAACACCGGTACCGGTGGATCCGGAGCCTCTGCTGCCACGACTCGTCTCGGAAAAGTTATAATAATGTTTTACTTCACATAATACGGGCATAGGCCCCTTTTTGAATACAATTTGCGCTACTCGCATATACTTTGAAAGCCAAAAAGGTTCGTCGGATGTATTTTTCAAAATAGCTCCCGGCTCACCTCTGTAGTCGGGATCTACTATTCGGGCGCCTCCTATTTCTATGCCATACTTGACCGCAAGACCACTTCGGGGCTCTGCTTCGTGGTAATAAGGAAAAGGAACTTGTGCAATATAACCCAAACCGATTACAATATTTTTTCCGGGGAGAAGAAGGTATTCGTGTTTCTGTGATTCGTAGTTGAATCTGTGGTACTGCTTTACGTGTTCGTCTTTAGGGAATTCGGTAAAATTAAATAATGTTTTTCTGATATACGGTTTGTCCGGATCCACTTCTTCCGGATCAACGATTGCACGTAAGTAGGCGTCAAAGCCGATAGCGCCCGAGGACATTCTTTGCGGCAGTTTACCGTCACCGACAGGCATCATTTTAACAATCGGTTCGCCTGTTTCAGGGTCCATCTCCGGTTCATCTGTTTTTTGTTCCATTTTCTACTCCTTTCTATGTCTTAAAGTTAGGATACCAATACGGGTAGGGGAGGTCAATGTAATTTTCATTTACAGTAAGTGTCGCACACGATGTTGGCAAAACTAAACCTAATGTTCAAAATTTTCGCGATCGCGAAAATTTTGAACATTAGGTTTTTGCTTTTATCTAAAGCCCCACTTTGATTTGTAATATTCCTGATTATATTCTCTGCGATTGCTGTTATTAAATATATATTTAATGCTGTAATTAATTACAGCATTTTTATTCCCCCAACACTACGTGTGACACTGCCTTAGCGGCAGATATTGACAAATAGTTATAACTATGCTAATATAAGGCAAGATAAGATAAAAAACCCGGCAAGGTTGCGCGGAAAAAATCTCTCTCCTCGCCGAGCGCTCAGCTTGCTGGGCACTCGGTGTTCCGCGCAA
>CAYMUG010000001.1:39802-78332 GCA_964393575.1 uncultured Candidatus Saccharibacteria bacterium
CCAATTTATGTTTTTATCCCTTTTAAACCAACTCATCTGACGGCGGGAGTAGCGTTTAATGTCACGCAGTAAATTTTCTTTCATATCTTGCTTATTTATTTTTTTCTGCAAGAATAGAGCTATCCATTTATACTCTAACCCTAAGTTTTCCAGACGCTTCCAGCTTACGCTATACTTTTCTCTTAACTCTTTTACTTCTTTCACCATACCCCGGCGCAGGCGGGCCTCCAGCCGTTTTTGTATGCGCTCGTGTAACTCTTCTTTAGGAATATTGACTCCTACAAGTAAAGCATCATACGGAGATATTTTGTTTTTTATCTCCGGAACGCTGCCACGGGCTTCAATAATTTCCAGAGCCCGTATGATGCGGCGTTTGTCTTCTTTTTGTACTGCAGCAGCACGGCGCGGGTCTTTTTTCTTCAGCATTTCAAATAATTCTTCCGCAGATTTGTTACGTAACATGTTACGTAATTTTTTATTGGGCGGGACTTCGGGAAAATCAACATCATATACAACCGCATCAATATAAAACCCGGTGCCCCCGACCAAAATAGGCAGCTTGCCTCGTTTTTGTATGTCCGCGATCGCTTTTTCAGCTTTCTTTTTATATTCGGCAGCTGTCAGTTGCCGGGAAGGATGGCGAATATCAAGTAGGTAGTGGGGAATGCCCTGCGCTTCTTTTTTGGTAATTTTTCCCGTACCTATATCCATATATTTGTAAATCTGTCTTGAGTCAGCGGACACCACTTCGCCATCAAATTTTTTTGCTAAATATACGGCCAAATCCGATTTACCGGATGCGTTAGGCCCGACAATCACCAATAGTTTTTTATGGTTTTCTTGCAACATACTAAATTTTATTATATCCTTATATCAGCTCGTTGTAATCTGTACGGTGAAAGGAGTTCGTTATGAATGAAATCAAAGAGCTGGATATTCAGAGCAGCAGAAGAAGGTTAGAAGACGGCATCGGAATGCTCTGCCTTTTTGTTTCAGATTACTGTACTAAACAAAAAGAGACATGGCAGCTTGTGCCCAATCTTGCTCTCGAGGCAGACGGTTTATCATGTTGGAGCGATACGTACAGGTCAGCATACATGCATGGAATGTGGAAATTGGGTATTCGCGGATACAAATTTGAGCCCTGCGTAGATCTTGAGACAGGAGAGCTTGTTTGGTATTCTCACCAACAAAGCACTTTTGTTCCGTTGCCCAATAATAATCTTTTGGATATCGCAAAAAACATTCAACAAATTAACGCCAGCCGGGTAGTTAACAATCTAATGGAACACATAAACTGCGGCCTCCAAGATTATATGCCCTACACAAAAGAATCACTGGAGCGTTGGAAGAGCGAAGTAAGGAAAACTCTCGGCTTAGGAGAGTATTACAGCAGACCTGAATTTGTTGACATTGTTGAAATAACTAAAGCTGAAACATTGCTTAAACGCAAGTAGAAGGGAGGGCGAGCGATGGAGCGACAGAAAGTAGAATCGGTTGAAGACATTGTTCCGGGAGGGCGGTATTGGATAGAGAGCGATAACGGTAATAAGCTTTCTCCTTATAACAGCACCTTTACCGTTGTAAGTAAACCTTTTCCCGCGGTCAACGATAAAACTAATGCACGGCAGCCGCATGTCGCGGTAGTGTTTGATAGGTGCAGGGATAAAGAAGAATCGTACCACATCTGTGCTGTAATCCCTATTTTGCGTTTTGGTGTATTTCCCAGGAGCTGGGGTCCGCACAGCGCAATGCGTGCTTCGAACACAACGTACAGGTTGGGTTAAACCGAGGCCTACAACAATTCAAAGAGCGGCGAAAGCCGCTCTTTAGCTTATTACGGATTACTGATTACTTATTACTGCTTTTTTTCAATCTCATATACAACTTTTTCCGTAAACTTGTTTACTTTCATAGAGCCGATGTCTCCCTTTTTTCTGTCACGTACGGAAACACTTTCTTTTGACTTTTCTTTTTCTCCTACAATGAGCAAGTAGGGGATTTTTTGTGTTTGCCCGTTGCGTATTTTTTTACTGAGAGAGTCATCTTCATCGCGCAACTCCGCGCGCACGCCGGCATCTTGTAATTGTTTTTGCACTTTTTTTCCGTATGAGTTGAATTTTTTACTTACCGGAACCACCCATACCTGTTCGGGCGCCAGCCACACCGGAAATGCACCGGCAAAGTGTTCTATAATAATCCCCATAAAGCGCTCTATAGAACCCAAAAAAGCACTGTGGATCATGACCGGAGTTTGTTTGCCCCCGTTTTTATCTGTGTATTCTAAACCGAAACGCGAGGGCATATTCAGGTCCAGTTGAATTGTAGCAATCTGCCACCGGCGCCCCAGAGAATCATTTACAACAAAATCCATTTTCGGTCCGTAGAATGCCGCCTCACCCTCGTCTTTTACAAAGTCTATATTGTTTTTTTTGAGTATACCCTCCATTTGTTTCTGAGAGGTTTTCCATACAGCGTCATCGCCAAGATAATCTTTTTTGTGTTTTTCATCGCGGAGAGAGAGGTGTATTTTATAATCTTTTAACTTGAAGGCGCGAACCACCTTTTTGATTTGTTTGATAATATTGTCAAATTCTTTTTCCAGCTGATCTTCGCGACAAAAAACGTGCGAGTCATCCTGGGTTATAGAAAGAACACGGGTTAACCCGCCGAGTTCTCCTGCCCGCTCATCTCTGTACACAGTTGTTGTATCTAAGAATCGTACAGGCAAATCTCTGTAACTTCGTTCTTGTGACGCGTATATCTGGGTATGATGGGGGCAATTCATTGCCTTTAATATAAATTCGCTGTTTTCTCCCTTTACATAAAACAGGTCGTCGCTGTATTTTTCTAAATGACCTGATACTTTATACAGGTTGTGCTTTGCTATGTGCGGTATGTGGACCGGTTTATATCCTATATTTTTCTTAAGATCTTCGCTGAATTCTTTCATGAGATTCCATATTATTGCTCCCTTTGGAGCGAACATCGGAAGACCGGCTCCCACAAGTTGAGACGTGGTATAAAGCCCCAGTTGCGGGCCGAGCTTTTTATGATCGCGCTTTTTTGCTTCCTCAAGATGCGTCAGGTGCTCGTTTAATTCTTTTTCTGTTTCAAAGGCAACGCCGTAAATCCGCGTTAACATATCATTGTTTTCATCTCCGCGCCAATAGGCGCCCGCTACTGAGGTGAGTTTGAAAGCGTCCGGATTTAGCTCTTTTGTATTTTTTATATGGCCTCCGCGGCACAGGTCGGTGAATTGATCGCCCGTGTGCACGATTCCTACCTTTGATTTTTGTGATAGTTCACGGATAAGTTCCAACTTGTAGGGTTGCTTCTTAAAGTATTTTTTTGCGCGTTCCACGCTCCACATTTCTTTTTTGAACGCAAGATCCTGAGACAGGATTTTTTTCATCTCTTTTTCTATTTTGGGCAAGTCATTTTCCGATATCTCTACATTATCGAAGTCATAATAAAACCCGTTTTCTATCGCGGGACCGATACCCAGTTTGGCGTTCGGATACAATTTTAAAACCGCCTGCGCTAAAACGTGAGCAAAGGAGTGGCGGATATGTTCTATATTAGCCATAGTTTTGATTTATGAATTTTGAGTTTCGATTAAATTAGGAATGTTTGAATTTTGAATTATAAATTGGTTTCCGCGTCTTGCGTTAATCGTTAGCGCTGCGCGTATCGGTTAACGTTTAGCGAGGTGCGTATACGAAAACTTTACGCTTGACGCATATCGTATAACGTAACGCGCAGCCCTGCCGTATACCGTAGTACGTTAAATTACCAACTATGAAAGTTCACTTATGTCTTCACAGATAAATTTTGTTTCACCTTCGCGGGTATTTAACCTTCCTTCCGTTATGACAACCTTACCTTCCTCCAGAATATTTTGTTTCTTTTCATACAAAGAAGGGAAAACAATTGCTTCCATTGATTCGGTAAGGTCTTCCAAGCTTAAAAACATCATCGGCTGACCTTTCTTTGTAAGAATCTTTTTAGCGTTAGAAATTATTGCCCCAACTTTCATAGGCGGATGTGTTCTTCCGGCAAATTGCATAACGCGGGCTACAGAAGGCAATCCCTTTAGTTTGTTTGCGTGCGATTCAAGGGGATGGCTCGTTATGTAAAACCCAAGGAGTTCCTTCTCCCAGTCCAGGCGCTGTTTTTCTGAAATCGGCTCCGCTTCCCTGAGTGATATACCAGAAGGATTTTCTTCTTCCAGAGAAGAGCCACCGAATAAGCTGAATTGGCCGGCGTTTTGAGTTGCCCGGTACTCTTTTGCATACTGTAGCAAATTTTCTATATTTTCAAGTAGTTGGTTTCGTTCACCGAATTCGTCAAGTGCCCCTGCTTTTATTAGAGCTTCAATGGATTTTTTATTAAAATCCTGCGCTGTTACCCGTTCAAGTAAATTTTCCAGCGAGGTATATTTTCCGTTTTTTTTGCGCTCTTCCAGGATTTGTTGTACGGCATTAGAACCTACATTCTTCACCGCAGCAAGCCCGAAGCGAATTGTTCGCTTGTTTTCGCCTGACTCAATCACTGTAAAATCATCTTTGCTTTCATTAATCGAAGGAGGCAGAAGTTCAATTCCGCCGCGTTTTGCCTCCTCTACGACAAACGAAAGTCGGTCAATATTTTTTTGCTCGGCATTCAATAGGGCGGCAAAGAAGTCGGTGGGATAGTGTGCTTTAAGGTAGGCGGTTTCGTATGCGATACGCGCATAGCATGTCGCGTGCGCCCTGTTGAAGCCGTAGCGCGCAAATGGCTCCACGA
Source organism: uncultured Candidatus Saccharibacteria bacterium (assembly GCA_964393575.1). Classification (GTDB taxonomy): domain Bacteria; phylum Patescibacteriota; class Minisyncoccia; order Spechtbacterales; family 2-12-FULL-38-22; genus CAYMUG01. The sequence continues at coordinate 44,591 of CAYMUG010000001.1, forward strand.
ATTCCCATAGTTTTTGAGCTGTTTTTTTGTCTATTCCGTTTTCCAGAATGCCGTTTATCCATTTTTCTTTTTGTTCATCAAGAAGTTCTTTTATTTTTTTACCGATGGCTTTGCGTAGAACATCCGCTTCGCCGTAAGTAAATCCTGCAAGTTCCCGCGCGATTTCCAGTACCTGTTCCTGGTAAACCGCAATACCATAGGTGTTTTTAAGTATAGGTTCAAGTTTGGGGTGAAGGTATTTAATTTCTTTTTTGCCCTGTTTACGTTCTAGAAATTCGGGTATCAGGTCCATAGGGCCGGGGCGGTATAGAGAAATCATAGCAATAACGTCTTCCAGTCCGGAAGGTTGCAGCTCTTTTAAGTAGCGCCGCATTCCGGAACTTTCTAACTGAAATACGCCCGTAGTTTCAGCGGCACTAAGCATTTCATATACTTTTTTGTCATCCAAGGGTATATTTTCTATGTCTATGTTATCCCCATGTCTTTTTTTGATTATATCAAGAGCATTTTCAATAATGGTCAGGTTTTTCAGGCCCAAAAAGTCCATTTTCAAAAGACCTAAATCTTCAACAGCGTGCATTTCATATTGTGTGACCGTGCTTGTTTCGTCCTGCACCGGGTGTTGTAGAGGAACATGTTCAATGAGTGGATCTTTTGTAATTACAACCCCGCAGGCATGTACTGAGGCGTGGCGTACAACTCCTTCAAGCCGCTGCGCTGAGTCAATAAGGCGTTTTGAATCCGCGTCGCTATCGTATAGATCTTTAAGCTCTTGTATTTCGTCCAATGATTGCTGAAGAGTATGAGTCATAGGAATCAGTTTTGCTACCTTGTCGCAGTATCCGTATGAGTAACCCAATGCTCTGCCCGCATCTCGTATGGCGGCGCGGGCGGCCATTGTTCCGAATGTTATAATTTGTGCCACTTTATCTTCTCCATATTTATTTATGGCGTAGTGAAGAACTTCATCGCGTCGATGATCGGCAAAATCAATGTCTATATCAGGCATTGATATTCGTTCAGGATTAAGAAAGCGCTCAAAAAGCAAATTGAATTCCAACGGGTCAATATTTGTTACATTAATAAGATAAGAAACTATTGAACCCGCGGCAGAACCCCGCCCCGGCCCCACAGCAATCCCTTTATTTTTTGCCCAGTTAACAAAGTCCTGAACGATGAGGAAGTAAGAAGCAAAACCGGTATTCTTGATAACGGAAAGCTCGTAATCCAAACGTTCTCCGATCTGTTTTTGCTTTTCATCTTCAGGATTGGGCATTTGTCCGGCAATGGGCTTATTTAGATCAGAAATTTTAGAGCCGTCTATGCCGTATCTCTTATTTAAACCGTCAATGCATAATTTTGTAAGGTATTCATCAGCGTTTTGGTATTCCTTGGGTACTTCAAAGTGGGGTAGCTGATATTCTCCGAGGTTGATCTCAATATTGCACTTTTCTTTTATTTTTTGTGTGTTTTCAATGGCTTCGGGATAATCTTTGAACTCTTTTACCATTTTTTTCGGGGGTTTTACCGAAAAATCCTCATCTTTTAGGGATAGGCGATTTTCGTCATCTACCTGGTTACCTGTTTGTATTGCAAGCAGAACATCGTGAGCATCCGCATCTTCGGGACGTGTGTAGTGTGAGTCCTGTGTTGCTACAACCGGCGTGTTTGTTTCTTTAGATAGTTGATATAATTTTTCATTAACAGTTTTTTGTTCCTCCAAATTAGGGTGGGATTGCATCTCAAGATAGAAATTGTTTTCTCCGAATATTTCTTTGTATTCACGGATAACTTTCTTTGCTTTCTCTGTATTATTGTTTTGTATTAGTTGCGGTATTTCTGCACCGAGGCAGCCGCTTAAAGCAATTAATCCCTCGGAATGTTCACGGAGAAGATTTCTGTCGAAGCGGGGTTTATAGTAAAATCCTTCCAGGTGAGCTTTTGTGGTCAGCGCTATCAAGTTTTTGTATCCGGTGTTGTTTTTTGCAAGAAGAATTAGATGGTAGTATCGCTTGTCATCAGCTTCTGTTCCTTTTACGTGCATATTGGTAGTTGTATATCCTTCCAGCCCTATGATCGGTTTTATATCGCGTTTTTTGGCTGCCTTGTAAAATTCAATTGCTCCGTACAAGTTTCCGTGGTCGGTTATGGCTATTGAATCCATATTCTTTTCTTTAACGTAATCCAAAAGTTCGTCTATTTTACTGAGACCATCAAGCAACGAATAGTGAGTATGTACATGCAGGTGTGTGAAGTCCGGGGTTTTTTGAGATTGTGTAGTTCTCTGCGATGACATTTTTGAAACAATTGATTTAATAGATGATCGGCTAAAATTTTAATAAGTTGATTATATTATACTCTAAAAAAATTTTTTTTAAAAATTTTAAAGTTACAAATTACAAATACATAAGAATGCCTGCCTGCCGGCAGGCAGGCAACACAAATAACAATATTCAAATCAAAAATTACAAACTGTTTGATTATTGAGATTTTGAATTTGTTTGTTTCTTGTATCTTGGTTATTGGTTATTATGAGAGTATGGCTATAGATTTTCAATATGAGTCCAAACTTAAAACTCAGTACGGCTACAAAATCATAGCCGGTGTTGATGAGGTGGGGCGCGGACCTCTTGCCGGGCCCGTAACCGCAGGTGCTTTTATATTTTTAAAAAAACCTGTTTATAAGGAGTTAGAATTACTGCGTGATTCAAAACTGTTGAGCGCGAAACAACGTGGCGAACTTTTGCAGGTTTTTTGCGAATGGAAGAGACAAGGTCTTTGTGATTTTGCTACATATTCAGCATATTCCACAACGATAGATAAAAGCCAAATTCACAGGGCATCGGTGTATGCTATGCGAAAAGCATTGAATAAATTACAAAATAACCCCGACTTTGTTGCGGTAGATAAATTCCTTTATTATAGAAAAATATTTAACAGTATAAATTTTGAAACCATCAAAGGGGCAGACAATTTAGTGCCGAGTTGTGCGGCGGCTAGCATTGTGGCAAAGGTGCGAAGAGACAAAACAATGATTAATTACCACAAAAAATATCCTGAGTACCGATTTGATCTGCACAAGGGGTATGGCACAAAGCTGCACAGAGAGATGATAAAAAAGTACGGGCCTTGCAAAATACACAGAAATAGTTTTAAATTGGAGTAGTTCCCCACAAAAAAGGAGGAGGATATGGAAACGATGATGATATTGATAGGGTTGGGTATTTTAGTTCTTTTATTTTCTCTTGGTGTTGCTGCTGTTTTTATTGCCATCGCTTTTCTTGGTAGATCCGAGGATATAATTGAAATTTTGCGCAGCAGGTGCGAATGTACCTGTAGTGATGAGTGTGACTGTTGTTCGGATTCCGAATGTGATTGCGATTGCGAATGCTGTCAAAGCGAATGCAGTTGTGGTTGCGAGTGTTGTTAAAACAGATATTGGTACATTTTTGGCATCAACACAAAGGAGTGGAATGTGGAATTCATCATCAGTCTATTCATTGTGTTATTTGTTATGTTAACCCTGGCTTTTTTAGTTTTAATGGCATCGCAGGGCGGAGCGAGCAGTAGGTATAAGTGTAGATGCAACGACTGTGATTGTGAATGTTGTCAAAACAATAGATAATCATTAAACCCCGCATTAGCGGGGTTTTGTTTTTTGCAAACTTGCAAAAATTTGTGTTATTGTGTATAGTATATAAGTTGAAATAATTCGCTTGCGCTCATTATTTCAAGAATCAAGAATGACGAATCAAGAATCAAGCGCGGCGCGAAACGCCGTATGAATGCGTCGCTCGTTTCGCCGAGCGAGCAAGGCGAGAAGGCGCACGACCTTTAATTCATAATTCTTTATTCTTAATTCTGATTTGCGCAGCAAATCATTGGTATGGCTGTCCCAAAGCAACGTAAAACAAAATCACGCCAAGGCAATCGACGAGGACACATCAAATTAGAAGAGGTGAAGTTAAACGCGTGCCCTAAGTGCGGTAAAAAAGTTAGAGCTCATACTATATGTTTGAATTGTGGTACATACAAAGGTAAAGAGGTTGTTGATGTGTTAAAGAAGCTGGAGAAAAGAGAAAGGAAACAAAAAGAAAAAGAACTTGAAGAGCAAAAAGAGCAGACAGGAGAAATGAGTATGGAAGAAATGAGTAAAAAATAACTTTTAACTTATAACTTACGACAGATGACATTTGACCGTCAATTGTTGAATGTCAATTGTCAAATGTTTGCCTTATGGCAAGTCGACACTTAGCACGTTCAATAGCAATGCAAACCCTTTTTGAGTGGGATTTTTGGAATGAAGGCGGAGATAAAACGGAAGAATTGAAGGAATTTATGAAAGACAATATTGAGGAGTTCGGCCCCGGCCTGGATGAAGAGGTCAAATTTATTGAGAAGCTTATAGACGGTGTCCTTGAACATATAGATAAGATTGATGCGATTATTGAAAAAACTGCGCCGGAATGGCCTATTGACCAAATTAACCTGGTAGACAGAAATGTTCTTCGGGTAGGTATATTCGAACTTCTTTGGGGGGAGAGAGACGAAGTGCCGCCAAAAGTTGCTATTAATGAGGCGATCGAACTTGCTAAAAACTTTGGAGGAGACAGTTCCGGTAAGTTCATAAACGGTGTGCTGGGAACTATTTACAGAGAAATAGGCGAACCCGGAAAAAACCAGAAAGCAAAAAAGCCGGAATCAGAAGATAAGAAAGAAGAGAAACAAGCCGGAAAATCCGACCAAGAAAAACAAAACCAATAATGACGATAACAATAACTATGACAGTAACAAAGAATCATTCATAGCGATTGTTATGGTCATTGTTGCGAATGCAACATGAAAGATTTTTCAAAATTAGAAAATTCTCTAAAAATAAAATTTAATAACAAAGACCTGTTAAAACAGGCATTCATCCACCGCTCTTATTTAAACGAACATCCGGGTATAAAGCTGGACAACAACGAACGCCTTGAATTTTTGGGAGATGCGGTTTTGGAGTTATCAGTAACCAAATACTTATTTAACAACTACGAGGAACCTGAAGGAGAGTTAACCAGTTGGCGTGCTGCTCTTGTTAATACCAAAATGCTCTCTCAAGTCGCGCGAGGCCTTGGTTTTAATGAGTATTTACTCCTTTCAAAAGGAGAAGAAAAAGATTCTTCTCATAGGGCAAGGCAATTTATTTTAGCTGATACTCTTGAAGCGTTTATTGGTGCATTATATCAGGACCAGGGATATGAGGCAGCAGAAAAGTTTATACACGATCATATCTTAAAAGAATTACCCCGGGTTTTGGAACAGAAGCTATTTCGTGATCCGAAAAGTTTATTTCAGGAGAAGGCTCAGGAAAAAGAGGGAGTTACTCCTACTTATAAAGTGTTAAATGAAAGCGGCCCCGACCATAACAGGATTTTTGAAATAGGTGTTTATCTGGAGGATGGACTTGCGGCAAAAGGAAAAGGTGCAAGTAAGCAGGAAGCTCAGGAGGAAGCCGCGCGTGCAGCTCTTGAGAAAAAAGGATGGATTTGACATTTGCTTTGTATTAAGGTAAAACTTACAAGTATATACGGCAGCGATTCTGCTACGCCTGACGTGGCAGATAGATACTACATAATATATGCTAAAAATAAGATTAAAAAGAATAGGCAGTAGAAATAATCCGAGTTTTCGTATAGTTGTTGCTGAAAACACAGCACCGCCTCAGGGGCGGTATATTGATAATGTAGGATTTTATCATCCTACATTAAAGCAGATTGATTTGAATAAAGAAAAGATTCAGCATTGGCTATCTAATGGCGCACAACCCACGACAACGGTTCATAATATTTTAGTTAACCAGGAACTTATAAAGGGCGAAAAAGTACGAGCTCACTCATCCCGAAAAAGAAAAGAGGAAGAAGAGGACTCTTCTTCGGCAACTCACTCTGAAGAAAGTAAAGAATCCGGAGAAACAAGCGAAGAAAGCACGGAAACAGAAAGCGAAAACCAGGGAGAGGTAGAAAACGAAAAAACTGAAGGAGGAAATAACGAAGAAAAGACAAGTGAAAATGAAGGCGATGGCGATAATTCCCAAGCGGATGTCCAAGAAAAAACGGGCGAACAAGATGAAGAAGAAGCTACTCAAGAAAAAACCGATGAAGGTGAAGCAAATTCTCAAGAATCTGAAGATAATTCCGCAGAAACACAAGGAGAGAAAGAAGACAACTCCGGAGAGCCGCAAGAAAAATCCGGGGAATAAAATCCGGGGTTGACATTGCGCTAAATAATATTAAAATAGAGTATAACAAGAAATCCCCAATTCGCTTAAAAAGCGAAATCAGAATGGCGGGATTGAAAGGTCGGTAGATAATATTTATTTCTTTATAAATTAATACAAGGTAGAAAGTATGGCATCCTATAAAGATCAAGAATTTCTTGAATACGTTGTAAAAGCTTTGGTCGATCATCCGGACGATGTAGAGGTAGAGCGCAACGTGGACGAAATGGGGGTTCTTCTTAACCTCAAGGTTAACCCTGAAGATATGTCTCAAATTATCGGCAAGCAGGGTTCTACTGCGCGCGCCATTCGTTCTCTTTTGAGAATTGTAGGCCTTAAAAATAACGCGCGAGTTAATTTGAAGATTGAAGAACCCGAAGGAGGAAAGACAAGTGGATCATCTGATTCCGGATCTTCTTCTAATGACGTTGAAGAAGCGGTAGGTGATCTTGAATAAATTTCCTGCTTCATATATCTCAGAAAATAGCCCTCACTTCGGGGGCTGTTTTCTATTGCGGGGTTAGATATAATGAAAATAGTATAGTAATGCGCTTCGTTCGCAACAAAATTATGAAATTCGATATATTAACAATCTTCCCTGAAATGTTCAGCTGCTATTTTGAAAGCAGTATGATTAAAAAAGCCCGGGATGAGGGCCTGATTGAAGTGAATGTTTACAACTTACGTGATTGGGCTCCAGATAAGCATAAAGTAACTGACGACCAGGCATTCGGCGGCATAAGCGGGATGGTTATGAAAGTAGAACCGATTTACTACGCGGTAGAAGAATTGAAGAAACAAAAGCCTGCCCCGCACCGTAGTTCCGGTGAAGCCGGAACTTCGGGTGCGGGGTCAAAGGTTATTTTACTTTCTGCTAAAGGAGAAATTTTAAAACAGAAAAAAGTACGACAACTTGGTGAAGAAAAGCATATTATTTTAATTGCAGGACACTATAAAGGTGTGGATGAAAGAGTTGCTGAACATATAGCCGATGAAGAGTTAAGCATAGGAGAGTATGTACTCACCGGCGGGGAGCTGCCCGCTATGGCTGTGGTGGATGCGGTAAGCAGAATGGTGCCGGGGGTTGTGGGAAAGGAACAGTCAAAAGAGGGCGAGTCTTACGCAGAAGGAGTAAAACGTGAACACCCCGTATATACCCGTCCTTCGGTGTTTAACCCGAAAGAGGGCGTGGAATGGAAAGTACCGGAGGTGCTTTTAAGCGGAAATCATGCTGAGATTGAAAAATGGCGGGAAGAAAATAGGGAGTAGTCCATAACTGACAACCTATAACCTACAACTGACAACTAACAACAGTGACTATGACAATGCCTATGACAAGTTATCAGTAACCAATGCTGGGTAATCCCTAAATCACCAAATAAAATTCTTGCACTTGACTGATGTGTAGTATATAATGTATATTACTTTGGTGAAGTTCGTTGAAAATTGAATACATAGTACAGTTTAGTTAATTAAGGACAACATTTTTTAGTTGTCCCGAATAACTCCGTTTATTCTGAGAATCTTTTAGGTTCTCAACTCTTTTTGAGTAAGCGAATTGTTGCCCGCCTCCGTCCCGACTTTACGTCGGAACTACGGCGGGCTTAAAAAAGATTCGTAAGCTCATCTTTTTTAAGAGTTTGATCCTGGCTCAGGGTGAACGCTGGCGGCGTGGATAAGGCATGCAAGTCGAGCGGTCCGGCTTCGGTCGGACAGCGGCAGACGGGTTAGTAACACGTAGGTAGTTGCCCCATACTCGGGGATAACCCACCGAAAGGTGGGCTAATATCCGATAGCCTGGTCATTCCTCACTGTGTTCGGAATGAACTATAACTATGACTGTAACCATGACAGCGATCGCTTTGTGGTCGTACGAAATCGCACCTGCCTGCCGGCAGGCAGGTGCGATTAGTCATTGTCATTGTTATTGTCATCGTTCTCTCCGAGCGTAGCGAGGAGTGACCAGTAAAGCTCCGGCGGTATGGGAGATGCCTGCGGCCTATCAGCTTGTTGGTGAGATAACAGCTCACCAAGGCAGTGACGGGTAGGGGGTGTGAGAGCATGATCCCCAACAAGGGCACTGAGACACGGGCCCTACTCCTACGGGAGGCAGCAGTCGAGAATCTTCGGCAATGGGGGAAACCCTGACCGAGCGACGCCGCGTGGAGGAAGAAGGCCTTAGGGTTGTAAACTCCTTTTCTAGGGGAAGAACTTTTGTGACGGTACCCTAGGAATAAGGGGCTGCCAATCGCGTGCCAGCAGCAGCGGTAATACGCGAGCCCCAAGCGTTACCCGGAATTATTGGGCGTAAAGGGTCCGTAGGGGGCCCTGCCAGTCTTGTGTTAAATACCGAGGCCCAACCTCGGTGCTGCGCAGGAAACAGCAGGGCTAGAGGACGCCAGAGGCCGGCGGAACCCGCGGTGTAGGGGTGAAATCCGTTGATATCGCGGGGAACACCGAAGGCGAAGGCAGCCGGCTGGGGCGATCCTGACCCTGAGGGACGAAAGCGTGGGTAGCGAACGGGATTAGATACCCCGGTAGTCCACGCTGTAAACGTTGGACACTAGCTGTCTGGAGTGTCGACCCTTCAGGTGGCGAAGCTAACGCGTTAAGTGTCCCGCCTGGGAACTACGGCCGCAAGGCTAAAACTCAAAGGAATAGACGGGGGCTCGCACAAGCGGTGGAGCATGTAGTTTAATTCGAGGATAAGCGACAAACCTTACCAGGGCTTGACATCCGGCTGACAGCCCGCCGAAAGGCAGGCCTCCCTTCGGGGCAGCCGGACAGGTGCTGCATGGCTGTCGTCAGTTTGTGCCGTGAGGCGCTCCCTTAAGTGGGGGAACAAACGCAACCCTCGCCCTATGTTATAAGTGTCATAGGGGACTGCCGTGCACAACGCGGAGGAAGGAGGGGATGACGCCAAGTCAGCATGGCCCTTTGATGCCCTGGGCGACACACATGCTACAATGGTCGGTACAATGGGTTGCTAATCCGCAAGGAGGAGCTAATCCTATCAAAATCGGCCTCAGTTCGGATCGGGGTCTGCAACTCGACCCCGTGAAGCTGGAATCGCTAGTAATCGCAGATCAGCCATGCTGCGGTGAATACGTTCTCGAGCCTTGTACTCACCGCCTGTCAAGTCAGCCGAGTCGACAGCGCCTGAAATCTCTTGCTACTAAGTAAGGGCTGAAGGTGAGGTCGGCAAGGAGGATTAAGTCATAACAAGGCACCGGTAGCGGAAGCTGTCGGTGGAACCATTTACTTAAGTTACGACACTTTGTGTCGTAATGACAGGTCGGCTTAAGTTGAGATGTGGAATTCCAATCTCGACTTACGAGGTGCGGTCTGTACCTAAAACAGACCCGAGTATTCGGGACAACTAAAAGATGTTGTAAAACAACCCCGCCGGTTTATATGCCGGCGGGGTTGTTTTGTTGTCATTGACGGAAGAGTATAAAAACATTTAAAGTAAAAGACATAAGTTGCCGGCTCTTTCGAAACAGGAGGCAGGTAATGAGCAATGACAGAAATACAAAAGAATATCCGGATTTTGCAAGCATTACCGAAAAATTCAATGAGCTTCTCCCGGATAATTACAATGTTTTATGGGAGGAAGTATACAATCACGGAAGTTGGAGTTGGGTTGCGTGTTATTGTGAAAAGTTAAATAAATTTGCTAGGGTAATTAATTTAGTTGTAACACCGAGAGAATCAAACGAATTTCGTGTATCCATAAGTATTGGAGTTTATGCAGGCGAAATGTCCGGTGAAAGATTTGGGCGTCGCACAATTGAGGAGAGAGTTGTATATACAGTTGATTCATTAATGAATTTTTTAATGGCACATGTACCCACTGCGGTTCAACAGGCAGATTCATTTACTTTTAAGTACCGTTGAGGATTTGAAAGAAGAACACTCTCGTATTTACCAGAACTTTTACTAGAATTTAATGCACTTTCATCCCCACTTTGTTAGAGGTGGGGTTTTTTATGGCGTCATCAAATTAAAACCGGACTTCAAGTGGATTTCAAATTTTCTACGAATTATACATTTTTTATACAACTCATAAAAAGTACTCGGTAGTATTTTCAATATAATACCTCTTAATTTACTAGGACGCTGTTCCTATTTGTTGCAAAAGAGGTAATTTTGTTGTAAAATAACTATTGTAGTCTGCGTGCTTTTCGGTTTTGCGGGCGTGTAGCTCAGCGGTACGAGCGCGTCGCTGATAACGACGAGGTCCCAGGTTCGAATCCTGGCACGCCCACCAACGATTTTCGCAAAGCGAAAAAGGAAATCGAGAATTTTTGATAGCAGGCGTGGGCCCGTAGCTCAGTTGGCTAGAGCACTCGCCTTGCACGCGAGAGGCCGCCGGTTCGAATCCGGCCGGGTCCACGCCTGCTATCAAGATACTATATAGATAAGGAGTTCGCCGTATCATACGATACGGCGCCCTGAACCGTGCGCAAAGCGCTCTGGTTCGGGGCGAATCTCCCACGGTCCACCCCGTTAGAAATTTAGTTTTATATTAGTTCTGATTACGTTAGATAATTCAATTGAAATTTTGGCTTTAAATAATCTGGTTACAATTTTTTAGCTGGATTTATATTTTCAAGCAAACTAAAATCGCTCTTTGAAGAGCGATTTTAGTTTGCGATCGATTCCGAGGGTTTTCCACAATCATAATTGAATAAATTGGGTTATAATAAAAGTGTGTATATAATGTTTCAATAAAAAGGTCGCATTTATAACTTAATACTAAATTTTTACACAAAGAAATTTTATGCAAACCATCACACAAACGTTTTCTGAGTCCCTGCAAGAACTTTGGGCGGATATTTTAGGTATTATTCCTGAACTGATAAGCGCTGTGGCAGTGTTTATTTTAGGATGGCTGGTTGCGGTTCTCTTGGGTAAAGCTGTAACAAAGTTAGCGCAAGCGCTTCAAATTGATAAGCTTTTCAATCAGCTCGGGGTTATGAAACATATACGAAAAGCCGGTTTAGAATGGGAGGTTTCTTCATTGCTGGGAGGTCTCGTAAAATGGTTTCTCATCGTTGTTTCATTCCTCGCCGCGGTAGACATCCTTCAACTCGACCAACTCTCTTCCTTTATTACGGAGGTACTGTTATACTTGCCCAATGTTGTTATAGCTGTTCTTATTCTGCTTGTTGCGGCAGTCTTAGTTCGTTTTCTGGACAGAGTTGTTAAGGCAAGCTTGGAGGGGACCAGAGATGTAGTACCTGCCAAGTTCCTGCGAGCTGTTACCCGATTGAGTGTTTGGGGATTTGCGATTTTAGCCGCTCTTAATCAGCTCGGCATAGCAAACTCCCTTGTAGAAATACTCTTTATGGGTCTTGTAGGTATGCTTGCTCTTGCAGGAGGCCTTGCTTTTGGCTTAGGAGGACAGGATGCCGCCAAACGAGTATTGGAAAAGGTTAAAAGCGAAGTTACAGAAGAATAATTCAAGAATAATTCATAATAAACCCAACTCGCCCCGATATAAATTGGGGCGAGTTTTGTATGGGTAATTTACCCATATATTTTGTTAGCTTATAAAACTTGGGGCTTGCCCCGCACCTTTTCACCTTTTATTGGCCGTCCAATAAAAGGTGCGGGGTTGACATAAGTGTTACGCCTGAATTAAAATTATAGGTATGAGAAAAACCACAATTTTAAAGTTTACAAGCGGTGTCTAACCAGTAGCTTAAATATTGGTTTAGAATAACCGCTTGTAAAAAGCGGTTTTTATTTGCTCTGATTCGTCATTTGACGGAGAAGAGTTTGTACCTTAACAACTAAAGAGAATCATATAATTCCGCGGTGATATTATGTAAAGGCGCGCGGCGGATGCCTAGACACCGGAAGAGGAAGAAGGACGTGGCTTAGCTGCGATAAGCCTCGGGGAGGTGCGTAGCAACCTTTGATCCGGGGATCTCCGAATGGGGGAACCCGGCATGGTAAACCCATGCTATCCGACTTTGCGTCGGAGCCTTACCCGCTGAAGTAAAACATTTCAGTAAGCGGAGGAAAAGATACCGCAATGGTATTCCCTTAGTAGCGGCGAGCGAAGAGGGATTAGTCCAAACCCGATTTCGGTTTTTAACCGAAGCCGGGGGTTGTAGGACTGCTATACTCACGGGAAAAATTTAGAAGAACGACCCTGGAAAGGGCGGCCATAGAGGGTAACAGCCCCGTAATCGAAAAATTTGACCTGTGAAGCAGTATCCTGAGTAGTTCGAGGCACGAACACCTCGAGTGAAGCAGGCCAAACTATTGGCCAAGACTAAATACTTCCGGTGATCGATAGTGAACTAGTACCGTGAGGGAACGGTGAAAAGTAGCCCGGTGAGGGCGGTGAAATAGAACCTGAAACCGTGTGCCTACAAGGACAGGGAGGTCGTTCCTCACTGTGTTCGGAACGGAATAACCAATGTTCAATAATCAATAACCAAACAATCTCCAATAACCAAACTTGATAAAAGTATTCAGAATTTAGTATTTGTAGTTTGAGATTTGTTTGGAAATTGGTGATTGGTAATTGGCGATTTCGCCCGAGCGTAGCGAGGAGCGACTGACCTGGTGCCTTTTGCATAATGAGCCAACGAGTTTGTATGTACTGCTTGTGTAACCCCGCCCCCTATGCGTTAAAGTTTGGAGTTTTCAAATTTAAAGTAATGCTTAGGGGGCGGGGGAACGCACAGGGAAACCGAGTCTTAACAGGGCGATTCCGCAGTACATACAAGACCCGAAACCAGGCGAGCTATCCATGGCCAGGGTGAACCCCGGGTAATACCGGGGGGAGGCCCGAACCCACTTCTGATGCAATAGGAGGGGATGAGCTGTGGATAGGAGTGAAAAGCTAATCGAGCCTGGTAATAGCTGGTTCTCCCCGAAATAGCTTTAGGGCTAGCTCCCGATGGACTTTTGTGGAGGTAGAGCACTAGTTGGTCTGTCGAGGCTTTGCCGAGGCAGATCAGTTAAACTCCGAATTCTGCAAAAAATTTGTCGGGAAGTTAGAGCGTGGGGGCGAAGCTCCATGCTCGAGAGGGAAACAGCCCAGACCGCAGTCTAAGGCCCCTAAATGCAAGCTAAGTGGTAAAGGAAGTAGGATTTCTAAGACAGCTAGAAGGTTGGCTTAGAAGCAGCCATCCTTAAAAAAGTGCGTAATAGCTTACTAGCCGAGAGATCCTGCGCCCAAAATGTAACGGGGCTAAGCTTGCTGCCGAAGACGCGGAGCGCGCATCGCACAGCGTTGCGAGCTGGTAGGGGAGCATTTCTATCGCGCAGAAGGTTCGATGTGAGTCGGGCTGGAGCGATAGGAAGAGAGAATGTTGGCATGAGTAACCGCAATTCCGATTAGATATCGGAACGCCGAAAGCCCAAGGTTTCCTTGGCAATGTTAATCAACCAAGGGTTAGGCGGGCCTAACGCGGGGCCTGAAAGGGTCACGCGGATGGTTAGCCGGTTAATATTCCGGCCCTTCTTTCTCATATGTGATGGGGTGACGGAGTTCTGTACTCAATGCGTATTATCGGATTTACGTCTGTATACTGAGGTGGCGTACGGAGAAATGCCGTACGCACTGCACCGAGGTATGCAGAAACCTTGTTCTACGGAACAGGGGATATTGAGGAGCGGACTTCCAAGAAAAACCTCTAAACGTGAGTAAGAAACCGTACTGCAAACCGACACAGGTGGGCTGGTGGAGGACACCAAGGCGAACGGGTGATTCCTCGTCAAGGAACTCGGCAAATCAGCTAGGCGTAAGTTCGCGATATGCCTTCCCCGGCCGTTCCTCACTGTGTTCGGAACGGAATAACCAATGTTCAATATTCAATAACCAAACTTGATAAAAGTATTCAGAATTTGGTAATTGGTAATTCCGCCCGAGCGTAGCGAGGTGCGGCCGGGGCGCAGCTAAAGTGTGTCTGGCGACTGTTTATCAAAAACACAGGTCCCTGCGAACCCGTAAGGGGATGTATAGGGGCTGACACCTGACCAATGCTGGAAGGTTAAGCGTTGGCGGTTATCTCGATTTTTATCGGGATAGCTGACCGGCGCAAGCCCCAGTGAATGTCGGCGATAACTATAATCGTCCTAAGGTACCGAAATTCCTTGTCTGGTAAATTCAGACCCGCAGGAAAGGTGTAACGACCGGACAACTGTCTCGACGAGGAGCCCGGTGAAAATACAATACCGGTGAAGATGCCGGTTACCCGCGGAAAGAGGGAAAGACCCCGGGAGCTTTACTACAGCTTTTCATTGTTTCAGTGTTTCAGATGCGAAGAGTAGCGGGGAGGCTACGAAATTCCGATTCCGGTCGGGATGGAGCCGCCCATGAGACACCCGCCTTCTGGAATGCTGCGACTAACCCCGATCTAAACCGTCGGGAGACAGTGGATGGCAGGTAGTTTAAGTGGGGCGCTTGCCTCCTAAATAGTAGCGGAGGCGTCTACTAAGGTCGGCTAGCTCCGGATGGAAATCGGAGTGATAGTGTAAAGGCACAAGCCGGCTTAACTGCAAGGCAAATTAGCCGCGCTTTGTGAAACCTTGTATTTTGTTACAAGGGAGTAACAGACCCAGGACGCATCACACTGTGTGTGATGCGGAAATCTCAATAACCAAGGACACAAGGTACAAACAAATACCAATAACCAAATTAAAATTCCAAACATTTGATTATTAAATGTTGAAATTTACAATTTGTTTGTTTCTTGTATCTTTTAATTTGGAGTTTCCGCCATCGCGCGTAGCGCGATGCGGCTTGGGAGATGCGAAAGCAGAGCTTAGTGAACCGACCTTCCTCTGTAGGAGGGAGGAAGATCATCAAATAAAAGTTACCCCGGGGATAACAGGCTGGTCGCCTCCGAGAGTTCACATCGACGAGGCGGTTCGGCACTCCGATGTCGGCTCGGCGTATCCTGGAGCTGAAGCAGGTTCCAAGGGTTGGGCTGTTCGCCCATTAAAACGTCACGCGAGCTGGGTTCAGACCGTCGTGAGACAGGTTGGTCCCTATCTTCCGTGGGCGTTGAGCTTTGAGGAGATTCTCTCCTAGTACGAGAGGACCGGAGAGAACGTACCTCTGGTGTACCGGTTGTCCCGCCAGGGGCACCGCCGGGTAGCTATGTGCGGAAAGGATAAGCGCTGAAGGCATATAAGCGCGAAGCCTTCTCCAAGATCAGAGCTCTTAAGTCCCTGCCAGATGAGCAGGTCGATAGGCCGCAGGTGCAAGTGCGGTGACGCATTTAGCCGAGCGGTACTAATGACTTATCACGTTCACCGCGGAATTATATGGTTCTCTTTAATAAAAAATAAAAAATCATATGATTAATCATATGATTAATCATATGATTTTTTAAATGGAAGGTATTCCTTGTGTAATCAAGTGCATAAGCAAATTAGAGAAACATATATAAGTAGATTTAAAAGTGCGTATAAGACGCTTACACTGATGGTGCTCCACCCGTTCCCATTCCGACCACGGAAGTGAAATCCATCAAGGCCGATGATACTCGGGTTCGCCCCGGGGAAAGTAGGTAGGCGTCTTATACGCATTTTTAAATTTGCATCGCTAATTTTTATTTACCTACTATCGAATAATTGGTAATATTAATGTACATCCGTAATAAGTAGAATAACGTTTTGCTACGGGTTTTATATTTATCGGATTATTCTCATATATATGTCTTTGAGTACAAATCAACGAATTTTTTTAATAACAGCACTAATTTGTATTATTGCGCTTGCATTTTTATATTTTTTATTCCACGACTCTGATACTACTGAACCAAAACCAACCCCCGGTGATTTGAAAAAAATAGAAGTTCTTGATACACAAATTCTCTCTTCGGAAGATGGAATAGCAGACATATTTATTGAAGTGAGAAATCCTAATTCTGAATGGGGTGCTCAAAATATAGTTTATAATATAGATTTATTAAACGAAGAAGGCGATATAGTGCGGACATTAGTTAGGGATTCATATATATTACCCGACCAGCAAAAATTTTTGGTTCATCCCTCTGTACGTGTTTCTGAATCGGTTGTAGAGATAAGGACAGAAATCACAGTAGAAACGTGGCGTCAATTGGAGGATTTTGTAGAGCTCCGCCTTTACACAGAAGATGTGGAGCTCACTAGAGCGGAGAACCAACCGGAATTTTCCACGACTGCCAAAGCGTTTGTTGTGAATGATTCTCTTTTCGGATTGAATAATATTGATATCCCTGTAGTTTTAAAAGATAAAAATGATAATGTGCTTGCAGTAAATAGGACGTCGCTACAAACCGTTCTTGCCGGTGAAAAGCGTCTTATAGAGGTTTTTTGGAGGCAGGAATACACTGAAGGTGAAGTAGGTGAAATTATCATTGATGCATACACAAACATTTTTGCTAACGACAACTTTATAAGAAGATACGGCGGGGAAACTATTTTTAATAATGACTAATGGATATAATTCAAAAATTTAAAAAGTATATATCCGGAGTTGACTGGATTTTGCTGGGCGCTATAAGCGGCCTTGTTTTTATAGGGCTTGCCTCAATTTTTAGTACAGGGTATCCGGATTTGAATGACTTTTATAGGCAGATTACATGGTACTTTTTGGGACTGCTTGCGCTATTCGTGTTGGCCAATGTAGATTATAGAGCTCTCAGAGTTCATTTTTCACCGGTTCTTTTGCTGTACGGAGTAGGGGTATTGGGTCTTTTGGCAGTACATTTTTTTGGCACTGAAATCAGAGGAGCAAAAAGCTGGCTTGAAATAGGCCCCTTTCATATAGAGACCGTTGAACTTTTGAAAATTGTACTTGTACTAATTCTGGCTAAATATTTTTCAACGCGGCATGTAGAGATATACAGATTTAAGTATATAGCTATTTCAGGACTCTATGTTCTTATTCCTGCAGTACTGATTTTGCTACAACCCGACGTAGGTTCTGTTGCGGTTGTGTTTTTAATATGGGCGGGCATAATTTTAATAAGCGGCATTAGAACAAAACATCTTGCTTTACTGGGAATCATTGCTTTACTGGCAATATTTTTGTCGTGGAACTTCTTTTTAGCGGATTATCAAAAAGAACGTGTAACAGCTTTTCTGGAGCCGGCTGCAGACCCCTACGGCGCAGCTTATAATTCTATACAATCTAAAATTGCTGTCGCATCGGGTGGAATATGGGGCGAGGGAATTTCGGAAGGACTACAGACCCAGTTTGGATTTTTGCCCGAGACGCACACTGATTTCATATATGCGGCAATTGCTGAAGAAATGGGTGCTTTTGCCGCTCTCTCAGTTTTGATTTTATACGGTATAATTTTCTGGCGACTTTGGTGTATTACAGAGAGAACTCCGGACAACTTCGGAAAATTATCTATAATGGGAATTTCTGTTATAATAATTACACATATTATTATAAATGTGGCTATGACCTTAGGGTTGCTTCCTATAACAGGGCTACCCCTGCCTTTTGTTAGTTATGGTGGCAGTAGTTTAGTTACTATTTTTGCCGCTTTCGGTATAATACAAAATATTCACCGACAGAACAGCGCCTTGAAAGAAAAAGAGGTAGAGATAGAATCACTCCATTAGAGTTTACGTTTGTAATGATTAAAATTAAGGGACTTGCCCCGCACCTTTTATTAGCTAATAAAAGGTGCGGGGGTTGACATTTTTTTATCCTCCTGTAACATACTATAGTGTTGATTACTTTTGAATATTTGAACTTATCTGTTCGCCACGCCGAACTATATGGGCGGGGCAAGTAAAATTAAATAAATATATAATAAACTCCACAAATGAGTGGAGAGGATTCTATGTTGAAAACAAAAACTTTCTCGTACTTAACTTACAAGGAAAGTAAGTTACCCAACCTTCTGGAAATTCAAAAAGATTCCTATAACTGGTTTTGGAAAGAGGGTCTGCGTCACCTATTGGATGAAATGTCTCCCATAAGAGATTTCACCGCTAAAGAGATGGAACTTTATTTGGGAGATTATCGTCTTGAGGAAGCTAAATATGATGAGGCGGAAGCACGCCGTCAGAATGCGTCATACGAATCAGCGCTTCGTGTTAATGTCAGCTTAAAAAATAAAAGAACCGGAGAAATAAAAAAACAGGAAGTATATCTGGGTGATTTTCCTTTAATGACTGAAAGAGGCACCTTTGTCGTAAACGGAGTTGAGCGTGTGATGACCTCTCAACTTATACGCTCTCCGGGTGTTGTTTTTACCTCTGATTTCTCCCGAGGTAAAGAATTATTCGGGTCAAAGATTATCCCCAACAGAGGTGCTTGGCTTGAGTTTGAAACAGATTATAAGGGGGTGATCTACGCCAAACTGGACAGAAAAAGAAGAATTCCGGCATCAACGCTTCTACGCACTCTGGAAATGGATGAAAAAGAAATCAGGAGCACATTGGGTCAACTTGAAAAAAATACTACCTCGCAGTTTATTGAAAATACGCTCAAAGAAGATCCGGCGAACAATGAAGAAGAGGCATTTATAGAAATATATAAACGGGTAAGACCCGGAGATTTGGCAACAGTGGATAATGCTAAAAACCTCTTGTACAACATGTTCTACAACTTTGAAAGGTATGACCTCTCAAGTGTAGGGAAATGGAAAACGGTTCACCGTTTGGGCGGAGCTTATGATATGCTCGGCATAAAACAGGGCAAAAAGGATAAAACTCATTTCTCAACTGAAGAAAGAGTGCTTACAAAAGATGATATACTTGCGGTTATTGCGGAAATTATAAGAATGAATAACGACCCTGATGCAAAACCTGATGACATTGACCACCTGGGTAACAGAAGGGTGCGCTCCATAGGTGAACTTTTGCAAAATCGTCTCAGAGTTGGCCTGACAAGGATGGAGAGAATGATAAAGGATCGAATGAGTACACTGGACGCTAATACCGTTACCCCGGTACAGCTTATCAACGCCCGTCCTGTCGCTACAGTAGCTAAAGAGTTTTTTACTACCGGCCAACTTTCTCAGTTTATGGACAACACTAATCCTTTAAGCGAGCTGGAACATAAAAGAATACTTTCCGCTACCGGTCCCGGTGGTTTAACAAGAGAAAGAGCTGGCTTTGAAGTGCGTGACGTGCAACCTTCTCATTATGGCAGAATTTGTCCTATACAAACACCTGAAGGACCTAACATTGGTATCGTAACCCGCCTTGCAACCTATGCCCGCATTAACGAGTTAGGCTTTCTTGAAACCCCTTATTATAAAGTAAAAAACGGAAAAGTAACCGATACAATTGAATATTTAAACGCACTTGAGGAAGAGAGAACTGTTATTGCATCTTCTGCAACTAAAGTTGATAAAAACGGTAATATTAAAGACAGACAGGTGCAGGTGCGAGTAAAAAGCTCGCCAACCCTTGCTGATAAAAAAGAAGTAGAGTACCTGGATGTTTCTTCAAGGCAACCTATATCCGTAGCAACCTCACTTATTCCCTTTATAGAGCATGATGATGCTAATCGTGCACTTATGGGATCTAATATGCAGAGACAGGCTGTTCCCTGTGTGCGTCCTGAACCCCCGCTGGTAGGTACGGGAATGGAGGAAAGAGTTGCTCGTGATTCGGGGCTTGTTGTTTTAGCTGAGGATTCGGGCACTGTACAGGAATCAGATGGGCGTCATATAAAAGTAAAATATAACGCAACCAAAGACAAGAAAGCTCAAACCAAAGAATATCGTTTGAACAATTTTGTTCACTCCAATCAATATACAGCTATGCACCAAATCCCCAAAGTTCAACCCGGGGATAAAGTTAAGAAAGGAGATTTGCTTGCAGACACTTCTTCCGTTAAAGATGGTGCTCTTTCTTTGGGCCAAAACCTTCTTGTTGCATTTATGCCATGGCGAGGAGGCAACTTTGAAGATGCGACATTGATAAGCGAACGTTTGGTGAAAGACGATTCTTTAAGTTCTATTCATATAGAGGACTTTGCTATTGATGTTCGTGATACAAAATTGGGAGCTGAGGTTACTACTCCTGATATTCCAAATGTAGGAGAGGATAAACTTAAAGATCTTGATGAAGAAGGTATTGTTAGGGTGGGAGCCGAAGTAGGGCCTTACGATATTCTTGTAGGCAAGATTTCACCTAAAGGAGAAGCAGATCTTACAAGTGAAGAACGTTTACTGCGTGCAATATTTGGAGAGAAGGCAAGAGATGTCAAGGACGCTTCTTTGAGGGTACCTCACGGAAAGAGAGGAAGAGTTATAGGAATTACAGTATTTTCCAGGGAAAAGGGCGATAAATTGCCCACTGGTGTTATAAAAAGCGTACGTGTGGAAATTGCTCAGTTAAGAAAAATAGAAGCCGGTGATAAAATTGCAGGACGTCACGGAAACAAAGGTGTTATTTCTCAAGTTCTTCCTGAAGAAGATATGCCTTTTCTCCCGGACGGCACTCCTGTGGATATTGTATTGGATCCTTTGGGTGTGCCCAGTCGTATGAACGTAGGACAGATTCTTGAGACGCATTTAGGTTGGGCAGCTAAAAGTTTAGGTTATAGGGCGATAACACCACCTTTTGTGGGAGCAAAAGAGGAGGATATAAAATCTGAACTCAAAAAAGCGGGTTTGTCCGAAGACGGGAAACTTACTTTAAGAGACGGAAGGACAGGTGAAACGTTTAAGCAGCAGGTTACAGTCGGATATATGTATATACTGAAACTCGTACATATGGTTGAAGACAAAATACATATGCGTTCCATAGGACCGTATTCTCTTATCACTCAGCAGCCCTTGGGCGGCAAAAGTCAGTTCGGAGGCCAGCGCTTTGGAGAGATGGAAGTGTGGGCACTTGAAGGTTACGGCGCGGCGCATAATTTACAGGAAATACTTACTATAAAATCAGACGACGTTATGGGACGGTCAGCTGCATATGAAAGTATAATTAAAGGGGAAAAAATACAAAAACCCAATGTTCCTGAATCTTTTCAAGTATTAGTTAATGAATTGAAATCCCTTGGATTAAATATAGAAATAGAAGAGGAGGAATAGTAACTACTACGCTGTGTAAAAACTTATCTAACAAATAAATAATATGACTCGTAAAACATCAGATCTAAAATCATTATCTCTTAAAATAGCCAGCCCTGAAGACATTTTATCCTGGTCTTATGGAGAGGTGTTAAAACCGGAAACTATTAACTATCGTACACAAAAACCCGAAAAAGACGGTCTTTTTTGTGAAAGAATTTTCGGTCCTGAAAAAGATTATGAGTGTTATTGTGGTAAATATAGAAGAGTAAGATACAAGGGTGTTGTCTGTGATAAGTGCGGTGTTGAGGTAACACGAAAGAGTGTCAGACGTGAGAGGATGGGCCACATTAAGCTTGCTACACCCGTTGCTCATATCTGGTTTTTGCGTGGTACCCCCAGCAGAATGGGCTTGCTTTTGGGTATACCGGTACAAAAACTGGATAAGGTTATATATTACGCAAACTATATAGTTCTTAATGTAGATGAAGAAAAGAAAAAAGAAGCTATAAACAGAGTTCAATCTGAATATAAGAAAAAGGTTAACCAAACAAAGAAAAATACTGAAAAATCCAATCTTAAAGAATTGAGGGATAAAGAACTAAGTCGTCTTAAGAGCTTGGAGCGTCTTGCCGTTCTGAGCGAGTATGATTACCACGACATGAGCTTAAAATACGGAGAGATTTTTGAGGCAAGTACGGGAGCTGAGCCTATAAAGAAAGTATTAGAAGATATGGATCTTAACGAACTCATTAATGACCTAAAAGAACAAATTAACGACAAAAATGTCAGCTCAGTAGTCAAAAAGAAACTTCAAAAGCGTCTCATTTTAGCCCAAAGTTTGAACGAAGCTGAAATAAGACCGGAGTGGATGTTTATGGTATATCTCCCGGTGCTTCCGCCTCAACTTCGTCCTATGGTGCAACTGGATGGAGGAAGGTATGCTTCCAGTGACCTCAACGATCTTTACAGAAGGGTTATTAACCGCAACAATCGTCTAAAAAGATTGGTAGAGCTCAATGCCCCCGAGGTAATTGTGCGGAATGAAAGAAGAATGTTACAGGAGGCGGTTGATGCGCTTTTAGATAATTCTGCTCGTCCCGGTAAAGCGGTTGTAACTTCTACCGGTGGAGGGAGAAGAGCCCTCAAGTCTCTTGCTGATATGCTGAAAGGAAAACAAGGTAGGTTCCGTCAGAACCTTTTGGGTAAACGTGTGGATTATTCCGGGCGTTCGGTTATTGTAGTGGGTCCTGAGATGAAATTGAATCAGTGTGGCTTACCCAAGAAAATGGCTTTAGAACTTTTCCGTCCTTATGTAATAAATAAAATCATAGAACGCGAATTAGCATTTAATGTTCGTGCTGCAAACCATTTAATTGATGAGGCACCTTCGGAGGTTTGGGCAATATTAGAAGAAGTAATACAGGGAAAATATGTACTCTTAAATCGTGCCCCAACATTGCATCGGTTAGGAATCCAGGCATTTCAGCCGGTACTCATAGAGGGAAATGCTATACAGCTTCACCCGCTAGTATGTTCAGCATACAACGCTGACTTTGACGGAGACCAGATGGCGGTTCATCTTCCTCTTTCAGATGAAGCTCAGGAAGAGGCGAGAACCATTATGCTTTCAAGCGAAAACCTGAGCAAACCGGCCACCGGAACGCCGGTGATGAACCCCACACAGGATATGGTTTTAGGATGTTACTGGATGAGCAAGATAAAGGAAGGAATGAATGGAGAAGGAGGTATATATAATGATATGGAAGAAGTTCGCCTTGCATACGATTCTGACGTTTTAGACTTGAAAGCGAGAATTAATATTAGGATAGACAAAAATAATCCTAAGTTTAAAGAATACGCAGTTACGCAAAATAAGGGCGAAGACAAGAATAACAATGAAGAAGAGCAAAAATACATTGAAACGTGTGCGGGTAGAGTTATATTCAACCAGGAGCTTCCTCATGACTTTCCGTTTTATAACAATGAACTAACTAAGAAATCTCTACAAAATCTTGTTAACTATCTGTATCAAAATTGGGATTCGGAAACCACTGTTCAAGCATTGGATCGTATTAAAGCTCTGGGCTTCCACTATTCCACTGTTTCGGGTATTACATGGAGTATGGACGATCTGCAAGTGCCGGAAGAGAAAACAGATATTTTAGATAACGCTCATAAGAACGTTACTGAAATACATGAACAATACGATGACGGCTTTTTAAGCCAACAAGAACGCAGAAATAAAATAATTGAAGTTTGGACTCATGCCCGGCAAGAAGTGGAAAAACTGGTACCTGAATACGCCCCTGAAGACGGTCCGGTTTCCCTGATTATAACTTCCGGAGCAAGAGGTTCCTGGGCTCAACCTCTTCAAATGATGGGAATGAAGGGTTCGGTTGTTAACCCATCGGGCCAAATAATGGAATTACCTATAGAAAGTTCTTATAAAGAGGGCTTTACCGGTCTTGAGTATTTTATTTCTACTCACGGAGCGCGAAAGGGGCTTGCTGACACTGCCTTGAGGACAGCTGAAGCCGGTTATCTAACCCGCCGTCTTATAGATGTAACTCAGGACCTTATTGTACGGGACCAAAAGTGTTCTGATACAAAAGGTTTTGTTATAGAACGTGATGAAATTCAGGAAACCGGTCAGTCCTTCGATGAGAAAATCTTTGGGAGATACGCTGCAGAATCAGTTAAAGGCTCCGGAGGGAATACTATTATTGCAAAAAACAATCTTATCACAAGTGAGATTGCTGAAAAAATAGAGGAGGATGATTCCATAACTCAGGTAAGTGTATTTAACCCTCTCTCTTGCGCGTCTGATGGGGTATGCTCCAGGTGTTATGGACTTGACTTGGGGAGAAACAAATTCGTAGAAACCGGTACCGCCGTAGGGATAATAGCCGCTCAGGCAATAGGAGAGCCGGGAACTCAGCTTACAATGCGTACATTCCATACAGGTGGTGTCGCGGGAACCAGCGATATTACCCAGGGGCTTCCCAGGGTGGAGGAAGTATTTGAGGTACGTACTCCGAAAGGAAAAGCTATAATATCTGAAGTAGAGGGAAAGGTAGAAAAAATTGATCAAAATGAAAATTCTAGAGTAATTACTATAAAAACCAAAGACAATAAAAAAGTAGAATATACGGCACCCATTACTCTTGCCTCATGGGTGGATAAAGGTGATCTCGTGGTCCCCGGAAGTCAGCTTACCGAAGGTCATGTTGATTTACGGGAGCTTTTTGCCCAAACAGGTCCCGGAGCTGTACAGAAATACATTGTTAATGAAGTGCAAAAAATTTACACCTCACATGGTGCTTCTATTAACGATAAGCACATCGAAATTATGGCGCGGCAGATGCTTTCCAGGATACGGATTACAGATCCCGGAGATTCCAAATTTAACCCCGGAGAAGTTGTAGAAATTGCTGAATTTAATAAAGCAAATGAGGCCTTGAAAAAATCCAATGGTAAGGAGGCAAAAGGACAGCGGTTGCTTTTGGGTATTACGAAAGTTGCGCTTTCTACAAGCAGCTTCCTTGCGGCAGCTTCTTTCCAGGAAACCGCAAGAGTCCTTATACGTGCCGCCACAGAAGGTAAGCGAGACGAACTCCAAGGTTTGAAGGAGAATGTAATAATTGGTAAAATGATACCAGCGGGAACCGGTTTTAAGAAAAATTCTTAATTGTGCTTTTAATGGGTATAACCGAGTGCTTCCCGTCATCTCATGGCAAAAAAGAAAAAATCCCGAAAAAAGAAGGGCTTTGTAAAGGAGCTTAAGTCCGGCCTTGATGAAGGTGTAGTAAAAGGAGTGTGGGGTATCAGTTTAACTGCCCTTGCTTTTTTAAGTGTCCTTAGTTTTTTCGGTCAAGCCGGTGCTTTCGGAGATTTTTTGGTCGATGCTTTCAGTATTATTTTCGGGTGGGGAATGTACCTTGTGCCGTTTATGTTGTTGGCCATTGGCGCTGGTATAGTACTGTCTTGGGAGGATAAATCCAAAACATATTTTTTAGTAGCGTCTATACTTTTTTTATCCGCGGCCCTCGGTATTTTTTCTATTAGCAATTTTGAAAACGCCGTAGAACGTGGGGGTTATTGGGGCTTTCTATTTGCTTGGCCCCTTTTTAATTTTTTGGGAGTTGTAGGTGCCTCCGTAGTATTAAGTTCTATTCTGGTTATCGCAATTATTATTGGTTTTAATCTCCCTGTAGATAAAGTCTTAAAGAAGATTTTGGATAAGAGAAAGCAAAAAAAGCTTGCCCTGGAGGTTCCATCAAAGTCAAAAGCACGAGCAAAGGATAAACGTAAAGAAAAACCTGACAAGAATGAAGAGAAACCTAAAAAAGAAGATTTACAAGTTCAGGATTATCACGAAGCGGAAAAAGAAAGTAGAGAGCAAAAATCTTCCCATAAAGAAAAACCGGAGAAGAAGAAACACAAAGAAGAGGAAGAAGAATTTGCAGGTCAGGGTGTTGCCAACCAGCTTGCCGGTTTTAAACTTCCCGACCTCTCTCTTCTGGAGCAGGAGTCCGGCAAGCCAACCAGCGGAGACATAGTGGCTAATGCTAATATAATAAAAAGAACTTTGCAGAATTTCGGAATAGATGTAGAAATGGGGGAAGTCAATGTGGGACCTACGGTTACACAATATACATTAAAACCTGCCGAGGGTGTTAAACTTTCACGTATCACTGCTTTAAGCAACGATTTGGGTTTAGCTCTTGCAGCACATCCTCTTAGGATAGAAGCTCCTATTCCCGGGCGATCGTTGGTGGGTATTGAAATACCCAATCATGCGACCACCTGGGTGCGTCTTCGCGACTTGTTAGAACACCCCAAAATAAAAGAAACCAAAGGCAGTCTTATACTTGCGTTAGGTCGGGACGTTAAGGGTAATCCGGTATATGCTGATTTAGCTAAGATGCCGCATTTACTTATCGCCGGCTCTACGGGGAGTGGGAAAACTATATCTATAAATACTATCTTATTAAGTTTACTGTATAATAATTCTCCGCAATCCCTGCGTTTAATCCTTGTAGACCCTAAGCGCGTTGAACTGTCAGCTTATTCCGATATTCCACATCTGCTTGCACCGATAGTTGTAGAGAATAATAAAGCAGTTAATGCTCTGAAATGGGCGGTTAAAGAAATGGAAAGAAGGTTTGAGATTCTTTCTGAAGAAAAGGCCAGAGATATATCCTCCTATAACAGTAGAAATAATGTACAAAAGGAAGGAAGGACTTTGCCGTATATAGTACTTGCTATAGATGAGTTAGCAGACCTTATGTCAGCTAAAGGCAAGGAAGTAGAAGCGCTGATCGTCCGAATCGCGCAGATGGCGCGTGCTGTGGGTATTCATTTGATTCTTGCTACTCAGCGTCCGTCGGTGGAAGTGATAACGGGCCTGATTAAAGCAAATATCACTTCGCGCATAGCTTTTCAGGTGGCATCACAGGTAGATTCACGAACTGTTCTTGATGTAGCAGGGGCTGAGCGACTTTTGGGTAACGGTGATATGCTCTATATAGCTCCGAATGCCAATAAACCCAGAAGAGTACAGGGAGCTTTTGTAAAAGAAGATGAAGTTCAAAAAGTAACTAATTATTTGCGCGACCAAAAGGACAAATTTAATGAAGAAGAAAGCACTGAGGCGGAAATGCAGGATTTTTCTACTCCGGTGGATTCACCCACACAATCCATAGATTTTGATAATACCGGCGAAGGATCGGAGGAAGAGGATGAGTTATATCGTGAGGCAAAAAATATTGCTATAAAAGATCGAAAGGCCTCTGCCTCATATCTACAACGCCGTTTGCGCATAGGTTATGCCCGTGCTGCACGACTTGTAGATATGTTAGAAGAAAACGGGGTTGTAGGGCCGGCGGAAGGCGCAAAACCCCGCGATATATATGTTAGTGCGGACGAAGAAGGAAACTCCGAAAACGATGCAGAGAATAATACTGAAGATGATGGGGAGGAGAGCTAAGCTTGCTCCGTTCGCTTTGATTTTGTGAGGCTAAGCCGAACCCCCGCACCTTGATGTTTCGCATAAAAGTGCGGGACAAGTAAAACTATGACTTTTGGAGAGCGCTTGAAATCTTTAAGAGGGGAAGCGGGCTTGTCTGTTCAAGGATTAGCGGATATTACAAAAATACGTCAAAAATACCTGCAAGCCCTTGAGAATGAAGAGTTTGATAAATTGCCAAAACCCGTATACGCACGGGCTTTTATTAAAAAATATGCTCAGGCGTGCAATGCTGATGAAGAGGAGTTGCTTCTGCATTTTAAGCGTGAAAATAGATTTTTTAACGATAAAGAAAACAAAGATAAGACTGCATCTGTTTCAGATAAACGCTTTGTAGTCACAGAAAAACATATTATTACAATATTGGTAATTATATTACTGGGGGCAGCCTTCGGTTATTTTTACATCAACCAACAGGAACTTTCAAAAAAAGCCCATATTGAGATAACTAAACCGTCTGAATTTAATACTGTTTCTAAAAAAGACGAAGTTTTAATACAGGGCAAGGCTGAAAATGTGAAGACTATTATGATCAAAGGAGAGAAGCTTATACCGAAAAATAATATTTTTGAGTATACATATACTCTGGATAAGGGGTTGAATACAATTACCATCAGGGCAAAAACAGTACAGGGCAAAGAAATAAAAACGGTGCGAAAGGTTTTATTAATTGACTAACCTTTTCCTAAGATGTATGCTGTAAGGAGAATTAAGCTCACTCCGTTCCGACCCAACGTCGGAACTCCGCTCGCACAAAAACTATGTCTGAAAACAAAAAACAGAAATCTAACCAACAAAAAGATAATAACGATTCTTTAGATGTGGTTCTGGAAGAGATAAAAAATAAATTCGGGGAAGGATCTATTATGAGAATGGGGAACCGGAAAACGGCTCCTATAGAAAGCATATCTACAGGTAGCGTTTCTCTTGATTTGGCTTTGGGAATAGGAGGTGTTCCGCGTGGCAGAGTCGCTGAAATTTACGGCCCCGAAAGCTCCGGTAAAACAACTTTAGCTTTACACATAGTTGCGGAAGCTCAAAAAGCCGGAGGTTTAGCCGCTTTTGTGGACGCGGAGCATGCTCTTGATCCGGAATATTCTAAAAAGATAGGAGTTAGAATGAAAGATCTACTCGTATCCCAGCCGGATGCAGGAGAACAGGCGCTTGATATCGTGGAAAGTTTGGTTAGAAGTGGTTCTCTGGATGTAATTGTGGTAGATTCTGTTGCAGCCCTTACGCCCCGAGCGGAAATAGAAGGAGAAATGGGTGACCAGCAAGTTGGCTTGCAGGCACGCCTTATGAGTAAAGCACTTCGTAAATTAACTTCTATTGCTTCTGATAGTAAAACTTCAATTATTTTTATAAATCAGACACGAAGCAAGATAGGAGTAATGTTCGGCAATCCTGAAACTGTTACAGGGGGTCATGCGCTTAAATTTTATTCCTCAGTACGTGTAGATGTCAGGAGAGCCGCTCAAGTAAAAAGCGGAGATGAGATTATAGGAAACAGGGTTAATGCAAAAGTTGTGAAAAATAAAGTGGCTCCGCCTTTTCGTAGAGCGGAGTTTGATATTTTTTACAATCAGGGAATTTCGTACCACGCAGATCTAATTAACACCGGTGTAAAGTATGGTGTTGTTACAAGAAACGGGAGTTGGTATGTGTACGGAGACAAGAGATTAGGGCAGGGGATGGACGCGAGCAAATCATTTCTGGAAGAGAATTCAAAACTTACTAAAGAAATAGAAAAAGAAATATATAAAAAAGTAAAAGAGGCCTAATATTTAGAAATTAGAAATTGCGAATTTGAAATTTGTTAAAAATATATAAACTGGGCAATATTGTAGACATCCAAAACTCGGCTCAACCTTGCGGTTGAGCCGAGTTTTTTGTCGTACACTTCGTTACCCAAAAATAAAGAGCAGTCCTGTTAAATAGGACTGCTCGGCAAGGAAAGGAGGAAGGAGGTGGTCACTCTACGCTTATCCTATGGTAGAGCAGATTAAAGAATTTCTTTATGAAAGAGAGAAGTTTGAGGACAAACCCAAAGGCAAGCACAAAAGCAAGTCCGGTGATAAACCCAAAGGCAAGCCCGAGACCAAGCCCGAGACCAAGCCCGAAGATAAGACCTTCACTAAACTCTTCTTCAGGATTGTTGCTACACTGAACGAGAATAAAGATGATAATACATAAGATTAGTATGTAAAGAAGCCCAAAGCCACGCCCAAAACCAAATCCGAAGGCGGTTCCCAGGGCAAAGATTATGAAGAGATCAATAAGATTTGGGTAGATATTATTCCAGGAGCTTTCCTCCGACATTTCCTGATATATTATATAAACAACCAGAGAACAACTAGGTCCTAACAATATATCTCCCCAGCGGGAAATTGCAATCGGCAACTGCAACTCAGTGCCGTTAGTTTTGTTCCAAAGTACTGTATCTGCTATCGGAACACTTCCCTCTGCGGAGTACCATCCTACCCAGAATAGGGCTATAAGAGAAGCTAGCATAATACTACCGCTGATCATCAGGGTGTTTCTCAGGCCGGTAGACAAAACTTCCTCCTTTTTGATGTGTCCGGAATGTACTGTCTATAGCATATCAGAAAAATTGTTTTTGTAAAGTATTTAATAAAATTTGGACGAAATCCACTATACAAAAAAAGAGCAACCCCGGAATCTGGGACTGCTCGGAAAGAAGCGAATTTATTCTGTTGCGATCCAGCGGTGGAGGGATTTGAGGAGTTTTTTTATGGTAGAGACAATTCCGATGACAAATCCAAATATAAACCCTACTATAATGGCAGCACTAAGCCCGAAAATAAGCCCAACACCAAGTGATACTCCGACGCCAAATATCAACCCGATGACAAGTGCATAGGTAAACCCGGTAGCAAGGCCAACTCCAAGTGCGGCGCCAAGTCCAAGGGCAAGCCCAACTCCAAGGACTACGCCAATACCGCCACCAAATCCAATGCCAAGCCCAAAAATAAAGCCGATAATAAGCGTGGAGGCAATGTCATCTCGGCCGGTTCTCGGCGTTCTGCGAGTTCGATATTTTATGTATACAATTAAAACTGAATAGGCAGGACCTAAAATAATATCCAACCAACGTGAGACACCAATAGGCAGTTGTAGTATAGAGCCGGTAGTTTTATTCCAGGGAATCGTATCTAGTACCGGAACGCTGTCATAGTTAATGTACCACACTCCCCAAAAGAGAGCGATTAATACTGTTGATACAACACTCCAGCGGAACATCTGCTTGTTTCTGTGTTCAGGATTCATAACACCCTCCTTATTGAATTGTACAGGAGCGTTGTTACGTGTATTTTAACATAAAAAGTTTTTGTAAAGGGATTGTAATATAAAAATCCCGCTACTGCGGGAATTTAACTCCTTATCTCTCTACTCTAAGGGATACTAGGGCTCCGGCAAATGTCGGATAGGTTGGGGATACTAACTAAACTATTTATGTATAAGTGAAGTATAGGGAATAATACCCATATGGCGGGATCTTTTTATTGCTTTTGCTATCCTTTTTTGGTGTTTTTCGCAACACCCTGTATATTTACGTGATTTTATTTTGTACTCATCTGTAAGATATTGCCTCAGGAAATCTGCGTTTTTCCAGTCAATATCTATTTTTCTTTTACAAATTGGACAATGCGTCATAGTTTTTAACTTCGTTAGAAATAAATAATCAATTATCAACTCTCAATGATCAGTGAATTTTCAATCGGCCAATTAATCATTGAACATTTTCTAAATTTGAGAAGCAAATTTAGAAGGGAATATCCTTAATATCAACCTCGTCGTCTGAATCTTCTTTGGAAGAAGAATCGTTATTTGAATTTCCGGGGTTGTCCGCTTCTACCGTAGGTAATTCTTCTTCCTCATTTTTGTCGTTATTTTGTTCTTTGTTTTGCTCTTCTGTCTGCCCCTGTTGATTCCCGTAGTTTCCTCCTCCTGATGAGCCATTTCTTGAGGGACCCAACTGCACATTACTTGCTATGATTTCTGTGCGATACTTTCTCTGGCCGTTTTGATCCTCCCAGTTTCTTGTTTCTATTCTTCCTTCAACCATAACAAGAGAACCTTTGCTTAAATATTGTTCTGCGATTTCAGCTAGACGCTTCCATGCTACAACATTATGAAATTCTGTTTTTTGCTGCTTTTCTCCCGTATTTCTGTCGTTCCATATTAAGTTAGTAGCAACACCGAAGTTCGCCACTTTGTCTCCGGATGGAGTTGTGCGAACTTCAGGGTCTTGTGTAACATTACCTGCTATTATTGCTTTATTTAAATTCATATAATAATTTTTCAATTTAAGTTTCAAAAATTATATTGACAATTAACAAGTTTGCGTCAGTGTCAGTGTTAGTGTTTATGTAATTAAGCGATCCGCCGGTTGAGGAGAGCTTAATTATAATTCTCCCATAATTTCATCCAACTTTTTATCTATATCGTCTATTGAAGTATCATCTTTTTCTTTCTTTTCTTTTTTCTGTTTTGTTTTTTCAGTTTTTTCTTCTTGGTTTGTTTCCTTCTCATTGCTTACCGCAGTATTCGTGTCTTTGCTTGCAGTTTTTGGTGTGGCTGGTTGGGTAGTTTCCCCGGAGGAGAATTCCCCCTCTTTGTCTTCCTGTTTTTCTTCCTGCACAACCTCTTTTGTTTCTTGTTCTTGGTTTTCTTTTGCACTGTTTTCTTTTTCAGCTTTTTCAGCTTCTTTGGTGAGGTCTTCAACTTGTTTTTCAACTTGTTTTTTCTGTTTGTTTAACACCTCCGGCGAAGTTTTAAAAATCATATAACGGAGAAGGCTAAGCTCGGAGGTGTTCAAAGTGCTTTCTATTTCGTTTACGTTTGAAGGGTCAATTTCAAAATATATACTTCCTGCATATGCACTAACTTTATTATTGATCGGATAAGCCAAGTCCCTTTTTGCGAGATTTGTAGTTTTCTTGATTTTTCCTTCATTGTCTTCAATTATTTTTTGTATTTCCTGTACCGCTGAGCTATTTTCTCCCTCAGCATTATCCTGATCTACAACGAAATACAATTCATAAAACCTCTCGTTTTGCGAGGTTTCTGTTTGGTTTTCTTGTTCTTTTGTGTCTATTTTCGCCATATGCAAAGTAGTGTTTATTATGGTATCATATACCATAATAACTATCAAGAGTATAAATACAAATAAAAATCAATGGCAGATATCAATAAAAATATATTTAGGCGGTACGATATAAGAGGCAAAGTTTCCGACGAGGAGCTTAATGAGAGAACAATGGAGCTACTCGGAAAAGCTGCGGGCACTTATTACGCAAATAACGGAATAGAGAAAGCCGTATGCGGAAGCGATTCCCGTACCAGCTCTGAGAGTTTTCGCGAAGCTGCTATAAAAGGCCTCTCTTCTGCGGGCATTTCCGTTGTAGATCTGGGAATGGTTTTGACTCCTATGACATATTGGGCGCAGTATTATTTTGATACTTCAGGCGGATTAATGATTACCGCCTCTCATAACCCTCGCGGCTGGAACGGATTAAAAGTTGCCAAAGGCGCCTCAAGTGTTTTAGGAGGGGAGGAGCTTTTAGGTTTATGCGATATAATTCAGAACGAAACTTTCGTAGATGGCACCGGCGACATTGAGAGTGTAAATATCAAAGATGCTTACATTGAAGATTTACTCTCAAGAGTGAATCTGGAGAAAAAGTTTAAGGTGGTTCTTAATACCGGCAACGGTACAGCCGGTCCTTTTGCCACCCCCTTACTTCAAGCTGCGGGGTGCGATGTTGTGGAGCACAATACTGAAGTTGATCCGGAATACCCGAATTATATACCCAATCCTTCCCGTGCGGAGATGATGGAAGATACAGGCAGGGTAGTGCGCGAAGAAGGTGCTGATTTAGGAATTGCTATAGATGCGGACGGAGATCGTCTGGGAATAACCGATGAAAGAGGAGAGATAGTTTGGCCTGATACATATCTTATCTTTTTGGCCAGATCTGTACTCAGAGAAAAACCCGGCTCTAAAATATTATTTGACGTTAAAAGCTCAAGGGCTTTAGAGGAAGACATAAAAGCAAATGGCGGAGAGCCGCATATGGTTCCTACCGGACACGCTATTGTAAAACAAAAAATGGCGGAACTTGGGTCACCTCTTGCGGGGGAGGTAAGCGGACACGTATACCTTAAACACCGTTTTTACGGACACGACGATGCTTTGTTTGGCGCTGTTTTTCTCCTGGAACATCTTTCAAAACAAGATAAATCTCTCTCCGAACTTGTAAAAACTACACCTCACTACGAAACAAGTCCTACTTATACCGTATCTGTTCCTGATGATAAAAAGTTTGATATTGTACAGAAATTAACTGAAGAGTTTACAGAAGAGGGGTATAAAGTTGTGAAAATAGACGGAGCACGGGTGGAAGCCGAAAAAGGATGGGGGCTTGT
>CAYMUG010000001.1:78432-80384 GCA_964393575.1 uncultured Candidatus Saccharibacteria bacterium
AGGAGGAGAACAAGTAGTTCTCCTTCCCCGCACCCTCCAAAGGGCCCGCACTGTGAACAGTGCGGGCCCTTTTTCATTTTACAAAGTTGCGCGAAATGCCTATGTATTAAATTACTATCACTACAGGGAGTATCATCGGCGCTCTTTTTGTTTTCTTAAATATAAACCTATTCAGCTGGTTTTCTATGTTGTCTTTAACATAGTCCCAATTTACCGAGCTGGTTTGCTTTGATTGCGCTGTTGCGTGCTCCACCGTAGCTTTTGTTCTTTTGCGTATTTCTGTAAGAAGGGATCTGCTTTCGCGGAGATAAACGAATCCACGGGATATTATGTCAGGGTTTCCTTTTACTTTTCCTGTTTGTGCGTCTACTACCGAAATTACAACCACCATGCCGCTTTCCATAAGGGCCTGCCTGTCGCGCAGCACGACCTGTCCCACATCTCCTACGCCCAAGCCGTCTACGGTAACATAACTTGCGGGAACCTTGCTTTTGCTTATTTCGGCAGAATTGGGATACAGTTCTACAACCTGTCCGTTATCCACCAGAATGGTCTCATCCGGCGTAAGACCTAACGCTTCCTGTGCGTGTTTCGCGTTACGCATACGCATAAAATAATATCCGTGAACCGGCAAAACGTGCTTCGGTTTGACCAGCTTCATTACTTCTTTAAGTTCTTCAGCAGGGGAGTGCCCGCTTGAATGAAGGTCTAAAGTTTGGGAAGTATATACATTAGTGCATTGGCGCGCAAGGTTGTCCTTTAGCGCCTGCACGCTTCTTTCGTTGCCCGGCACAATAGAAGAAGAAAAAATTACAGTATCTGTGCTTTTTAATACAAGGTGTTTGTGTTCGCCGTTGGCTATGCGTGACAAGCTTGACTGCGGTTCTCCCTGGGCTCCTGTAGAAAGCACTATTATTTCGGAGTCCTTATATTTGTCTATTTGTTTCAGGGAAATAATTGTATCTTTTTTAAACTTAAGATAACCCAGATTTTTTGCTATTTCCAGGTTGCTTTCCATTGTATAGCCGCTTATAGCAACTTTTTTGCCGAGTTTTTCGGCCAAGTAAATAACTTCTCCTAATCTGTCCAGAAGAGAGGCGAATGTAGATATGATAACCCTGCCTTCTGCGCCTCTTATTAGTTTTTCGATTTCGTTTATTACAACATGTTCGGGAGTGCTTCTTCCGGGAGTTTCGGCGTTTGTGCTGTCTAACATAATAGTATGAACCCCTTCTTTTCCCAGCTTTTCCCACATATCCATATTTTGAGGATTACCTTCTTTATCATAACCGATCTTAAAATCTCCTGTGTGTACTACGTTTCCTATCGGTGTTTGAATTGCGACACTCATTGATTCGGGTATATTATGTGCTACTTCAAAAAATTCTACTGAAAAGTTTTTAGATAACTTGTGTTTTTCACCCGGTTGAACAAGCTGAAATGACGGTGTAACCGTGTCCGGAAAATCAAGTTGGCGTTTACTTATAATTTCTTTTGTTAGTTTTGTTGCATATATAGGCGGATTGCCTATCTTGTGCAGAATATGAGGTATGGCACCTATGTGGTCATAATGGCCGTGAGTGATAACCAATGCTTTTACATTGTTTTCTCTTCCTTTGAAGTAGGAAGTGTTGGGAATCATATAATCAATTCCCGGAGTGTCTTCTTCTGCGAACTGAAGACCGGCGTCGATAATTATAATTTCATCCTTGTATTCAAGGAAGCCCATGTTACGCCCTACTTCTTCCAGTCCACCTAAAGCAGACCATTTAACGTACGGTTCTTTTTTCTCGGATGGTTTTTTATTTTTTTGCATACCCCGTAGTAGAAATTTGATAAATTTCTCTTGTAAGCAAATTTTTACTGCGAGGTATGCATCCGTAGTTATACCTGATTCTGTATTTTAATAATTTTTACTTCTTAAGTGAATTTTACTACGGAAGATATGGGTG
>CAYMUG010000002.1:0-64931 GCA_964393575.1 uncultured Candidatus Saccharibacteria bacterium
AAAATATCCCCTAAGGTTGTTACGGTGGGAGAGAGTAATTAGTAACACCTACAACAAACAACTAACAACCTACAACTAACAACAAACAACTAACAACCTACAACTAACAACCTACAACCAGTTGCCCACTACTCACTGATTACAATAACCATAACAATGACTATGACAGGAAATCACTGTGACAATGCAAGCTAAAGACCGAGTGAAAACTAGAGTAAAAAGAGGGCGCAAAAATAAAATAACCATAAAAAGGTCGGCTAAATCAATGATTTAGCCGACCTTTTTTGTTAAGTAAAATGTTAAGTAACAAATTCCTTAACAAAATTTATAAAATAAAATGAAACATATACTGCGACCGCAGTATATGTTTCAACGACAGTTTTAGGAGATTCTTGATGTATACAATAAAAAAGGGCCTCCGCTGCAACTAATCTGCCGCCTGCCTGCCGACAGGCAGGTAGTAGAAAAAGTTGCGGCGGAGGCCCGGGGCCTCAATCGGCAAAGAGTTAGAGGTTCACTTCCGAGTCCGAGCGGACGCCACACCGATGAAGTCGTCGCGAAGGTCGTCCCATAGGTGGCGGACGAGGAGATTCCACCCATCGAAGAAGCCGACGTTGAAGCGGCAGCCGACCAAGTGCACGGACGATGTCCTCACGTATACGTTCGGAACGAGACGGATACCCCGAACCTTGGCGTAGGTGGTTAAGAACCACGTTGCTTCGGCCGCGTTTGGAACGCGCTCGTTGCCGTTGAGGAGAGCCTGCTGTTCATCCCACGTCTTGTTGATGGAATTGGGAGCAGGATCCTTGTGGACGACGAGCCACGTTGCCCCGACCGTGTCGGAGCGAGCGAACGTCTGGCGATTGTCCGTGAACCACGGATCGTTCTTACGGTAGAAGAAATCCGTCGAGAGTTCGTGGATGTCCAGAAAGTTCATCTCGTTCGGCGGGCCGGGAAGAACGGCGAAGCCGTTGTCGCGCGCCCACCGGAGCACTTTTTCTTCAGGAAGTGTCCATGCAAGCTCTTCGAGCTGCGTTGCGGTGTACGGGGCGTCATACGCTTCTGCGACCTCCAGTGGTCTAATGAAGTCGTTACCAAGGATGTCGAAAGCTGGCTGAAACGTTGGAATGGTAGCCATCGTATTTCTCCTTCCTTTTCTTTGCCGCGTTTAGTTCAGTGCTCGGGTGGTACCGCCTGAGCTTCGGTCTTGTCCTCGCATGAGGCGAGAGATATAGGAACTATGCTTAATTCTCATATCACCCGCCTCATTTTGAAGTTTAAAGGAACTTTATTGTTTTCTAAATTATATAATATTAAGTCAAGTGTGTCAAGCTTTAGAAATTACAAAGACAACGCAGATCCGCCCCTCGTTGTCCCAATATCATACAAAAAACTCGGCTCAACCATAGGTTGAGCCGAGTTTTGGTTGTCTTAATGCCCGATTTATCAGCCATCGTTCATATGTAATCAGTCATATATTATTCCTCTGCTTTATAATGATCTTTCAGGAGCTGGTTAAGCTCTTCTACGTGTTCTTCTTTATCTTTTTCCATCTTGTCCCAAAATTCCTTACATTGCGCGCAGTCACCGGCATCTTCTTTATAATGGTGTTTTATGCGCCACAAGCTTTTGCTTTCCATTGTAAGCTGCTTCATTAGGTTGTAGAGGTGGTTGTGTAACATGGTTAGGTCGGCTCCGCCTCACAAAATACTTCAAACACTATAACTATGACTATGACACAGCGCTCGTTGCGCGAGCGCATTAATTATCGCGCTTTGCCTGCCGGCAGGCAAAGCGCGATAATGTCATGGTTATGGTCATTATAATGGTGCGAGCGAAGCGAGTTGTTAATTATAATCCAATCTTATTATAAAGTTGTTTACCTCAGGCGTGAACCTATAATTTGTGGATGGCCTTTTAAAAATTCTTCGGATTTTACAGGATTTTTGCCCTCAAGTTGCACTTCTTCGGGGACAAAAATACCTTCTCCTGCCTGCACAGCGAATGAATTTTTGTATTTTTTAACAATACCCCGGGAAGAAGATTTTTTTTGACTTTCAGGGAATTCCGCGCGGCCGTTTAATATTTTAAGTTTTCTATTATTCCAATCAGTATAAATTCCGGGCCAAGGGGTAAAAGCGCGTAATTTCCTTTCTATAGTTAAGGCGGAACCTGTCCAATCAATTTTTCCGTGGTCACGCAAAATAACACCTGAATACGTAGCGTTTTGATGGTCCTGGTCCTGAGGGTCTATATTGCCGGAAACCCATTCGGGTATAGTTTCTATGAGCAATTCACCGCCTACGTGCGCTAATACATCACGTAATTCCGGAGCGGTAATGTTATCCATTGTTTTATTTTTGTATTTTTGATGGTCGGCATTTGGTAATTCCAAAAGTTGTTGTGCAACTAGCGGTCCGTGGTCTATTTTTTCATCCATTAAAATGATACTCACCCCCGTAACTTCATCTCCGTGCAGAATTGTATATTGAATGGGGGAAGGACCACGCCAACGAGGCAAGAGAGAGGGATGAACATTTAATGTTCCGTGTTCCGGGGCATCTAAAATTTTTTTGGGTAAAATTTTGCCATAATCAGCTACTATAAATAGTGAGTTGTGAGTAGCGATTAGTGAGTGAAAATCATCATCAAATTTCTCAGGTTGAGTTACTTTTATGCCTTCTTTTTCTGCCGTCAGTTTTACAGGAGGAGAAGTTAACTCCTTTTTTCTGCCGGTAGGTTTATCGGGCGTGGTCACAACCAAGCCCGGCTTATAACCGTTTTCTATGAGATGTTTTAGAATGATATCGGCAAATTCGGCGGTGCCGAAGAAGATAATGTTTATTTTATTCGTTTCACTCATAAAATAGTTACAAGTAACCTGTAACTCGTAACCAGTACAGGAAAGCACCTTCGGTGCTTTGATTTTAGTTCGTTACTTATTACTTGTTACAGATTACGATTAGAGAAGGGCCGAGGACGGGGTGGTTTAGATCCGCTCTGTAAACAGCACTCCGTTTAGATGGTCGGTTTCATGCTGAAATATACGAGCAAGGAGTCCCGTTGCCTCTACGGTAAATTTGCGTCCATCTTCATTTTGCGCTCTCAGGGTTACTTTATATGATCGGGGAGTAGGGTGATATTTGCCTTTAATACTTAAACAACCTTCCTCTACTACCTCTTTATCTTCGCTGTATTCAATAATTTCCGGATTTATATAAACAGAAGGTTGTAGTGGTTTGAGTAATGATGCAGGAATAAAAATTGTCCTAACTTTAGGCGCGTATTCTTCGGGTATAACAAATACGCTTTTACTTACATTTATTTGAGGTGCAGCTAAGCCAGCCCCGTCTTCAGCACGCAGGGTTTTTCTCATTTCTTTTATTAAATTTTGAAGGTCAGGACTGTTAAAATCCGTTATTTTTTCTGCGGTTTTATGGAGAATGGGGTTGGGGTCCTGAACTACCTCCCTGATTTTATTCGTTTCGTTCATAAAATAATTTTGAATCGAAAATTAATGAGTCACGCTAAACGTAGCGAATTTATTATACCGCATCTTCGGGATCCACGTCTATATCCCAGTCAGAGGGAATTACACGCAGCATCCCGTTTCTTAGTTTTAGGTTTTTATCTTTTCCGGGCCATTTAATAAGCATATACCAGCTATGTTTACTAGCGACAGTCGGAGAGGGACCCAGTATTTGAATTTTGTTATGCCTCGCGGTAGTTGAATTTTGAGCTTTCAACTGTTCTATTTGGGTTTCTATTTTTTTCCGCAGAACCTTTGCTTCGTTTTCGGCCTTTTCTGGATTTTTATGGGTGTAACTTAATTTTATAAGCTGGGAGTAAGGAGGATAATTAAGAGCTTTTCTCTTTTTCAATTCTTCGGAAAAGAATTTTTCAAAATCCTTTTCTTTTGCGTGTTTAAATACATCCATATCGGGGTGATACGTTTGTATAATACAATTTTTCTTTGCGATATATTTAAGATGCCACAGTATATTAAATACTTGTTCTTCAGCGTTGTACATAGGAAGGGTGAGTATTGCATCCTGCATTACCGACGCAGTGATATCAACATCCGGAAGAAGTGAAGGTTTTAAGGCAATATGTGTTCCTATAAGCACGTCCGCCTCATTCTTAAATGCCCGGAATGCATTATCACGATCTTTTTGAGTGGGTGCAGAATCGGAATCAAGGCGCACTGTTTTTAATTCCGGCATCAGCTTATTTATTTCTTCAGCAATTTTTTGTGTACCCCCTCCTAATTGTTTAATTCTATAACCTTTACATTTTTCACATACCTGCGGAGGAGTTGTTTTTTTACCACAATGATGGCAAATAAGCACATGTCCTTTGTGTAATACTAATGCTTTTTCACACTCTGAACATTCTTTGACAAACCCGCAATCTCTGCATACCAAGGCAGACGCCAACCCCCGTCTGTTTATAAAAAGCAGGGCTTTTTCTCCTGTGTTCATTGTTTTAAGTTGGTTTTGTAGATCTATACTTAGTAAGGAGGTGTTCTTTTCTTTAAGTTCATTACTCATATCTATGACGCGGGGAGAAACAGTACGGGGCATTTCTTTGTGTATCTCCCATCTTTCTTCATGCGCTTTTTTATATAGTTCCAGAGTAGGTAAAATATCACCGGTTATAAAATCAGCACCCCTTTTTTCGGCAATTACTCTGCTCACGTATCTTGCATCTATTTTAGGGTGTTGAGTATCCGATTTGTGGGAAGAATTATTATTTTCATCAAGTATAACAGCACTTAATTTTCTCATAGGAGAGAATATTACCGAGCGTGTACCTGCTAAGTTATTTATTTCTCCTTTGTATGATCCTTCCCATAAATTGCGCCACCGGTTGCGCCCGGCATTTTTAGGCAGGGTTTCTACATCTTTTAAAATATTTTTTGCGTTTTTCAGGTTGTAATACTCCGGAAAAATTAATAAATTTCCGTCGTCCCCTATATATTTTTTGTAAAGTTTGTTTTTGTGCGGCGATATGATTAGACGTTTTTTAGAAGAGGTTTTATTTGTTGCAAACACCGGCTCCGGCAAATCTTCTAACATTTTTAGAAGCGGTTTTGTGGGGGTAGAAAAAAATGGAGGTAACATTCTCTGCATCATAAGTCCTACCGGTGTATAATAATAGTCCGCCAGATGAACTGCTAAATCCAAAAATTCTTTGCAGAAGATAGGTTTTTTAACTACTGCACGATTAATCTTTTTTAGTGTAAAACCCGCTTTTCTTATCTCTTGCTTTGCATTTTCCGCCTCCTGCTCTCTGTATATTATACCTTGTATATTTCTTTTACCCACCGGAGCTTCAATAATCTGACCTGTATAAAATTTATTCACACTGAAATATGTAAGCATCTGCATGTGGGGGCGCGGTAATTTTGTTAAAGGTATGATTTTATATATATACATACGAGCAACGGTATTTCTGTGTTTATATCTTATCATATTTCCACATTGTATTTTGTATACGACATCCTAATATGCTATAATATATTTAAGGAATTACAATTAATGTTTACAAGCTCGCTTTACTTGTAGTTTCAACAAGACATTTGCTATTCGGTATAGCGGGCTTACAAATTAATCTATGAGTGTAGTATTTTGGGTACTAGTAGTCATACTTGTTCTTGCCGCCGGAGCTTATTGGTGGTTCTTCATGCGAAAAGGAGGCGGTAATAAAGAACGTGTAGATTTTAAGGAAGAAGGTAAGTCTTCTTCACAGGAAGGAAGCCAAAAACAGGACATGGGAGGAGAGAAGAGCTCAACTGATCAAGGAGGTGATGACAACAAACAACAGCCTGGTCAGCCGGGTATGTAATCAGAAATCTTACAAAAAACCCCCGAGTACATCGGGGGTTTTTTGTTGGCAAAAAACGTAAAATGGTATAATGTTATATATTATGCCTGATATAGCCCCACAAGTTATAGTTGTTGTACTAAACTGGAATAACGCTGAAGATACTTTGCAATGTTTAGAGTCCTTGAAGCAAGTTGAATACCAAAGTTTTAAAGTTATAGTTGTGGACAACGGTTCTAATGATGATTCTCCTAAGGAAATAAAAAGTTTTCTCTACCAAACAAATGCTTATACTTCAGAATTTATCCAGAACTCCGAAAATTTAGGGTATGGCGGGGGAAATAATGAAGGGATAAGGATTGCTTTGAGAAAAGGGGCGGAATATGTTTTGATTTTAAATAACGATGTATCAGTTTCCCCCAGGTTTATCAATAAATTAGTAGAAGTAGCTGAGGCCAGAAAAAAAGCAGGGGTTTTGGCACCCTCTATATATTATAAGCGGGAACCTGAAATTTTGTGGTACGGAGGCCAAGCGCATATCAATTGGAAGAAGGTAGATAAAGAAATGATTAATATGTCTCTTGAAGGTAAAGAGCTTCCGGAGAATGCGCAGGTCAGGAGGACTGAATTTGTAACCGGAGCTTGTATGTTTGTAAGGAGAGCGGTTTTTGAAGAAGTAGGATTGTTTAGGGATGATTATTTTTTGTATTTTGAAGATGCTGATTTTTCTGAACGGGTAAAAAGTTCGGGGTGGAATTTGGTGTGGGTGCCCCATGCTAAAGTATGGCACAAGGTTTCGGCGACCAGTAGGGCGAGTTTGGGTGCGCCGAATATGAACTATTATAATACAAGAAACTCTATGTTGTTTGTGCGGAGGCATGGACCGGCTTGGGCAGGGTGGTATATACATTTGTGGGCTTACTTAAAATATATTAAACAAATAACTAAGCTTGTATTTTCCAGAAAATATAACCCGGAAACATCCAGGGCTGTATTAAGAGCAATAAAGGATTACTATGGAAACAACTTAGGCAAATATAGTTAAGCTCACTCCGTTCCGACTTAACGTAGGAACTCCGTTCACACTATTACAATAACCATAACCATTACATTATTGCGCGAAGCGCAATAATTCACAATTCTTGATTCATGATTCTTAATTCTTTTTATGAGCGCAGCGAATAAAATAAAAGTAGCCATAGATTGCCATAAATTAGAAGATAAAACCGGAGCCCATAGAGCCGGTATAGGCAGACATCTATACCGTTTTCTTGAAGAGGCATCAAAACAAAAAGAACTTGAAGGCAAATTCAAATTTTATTTGTATTTTAAAAGCGGAGTACCAAAAGACATACCTTTTTTGCAGGAGAAAATATTTGTTAACAAAGTAGCAAAACTACCTTTCTTTTTTCCGTTTTTCCGCCCCTCTTTTAATGTATTTTTTCATATAGCTATACCTATTTTAGCGTTAAAAGACAGAATAGACGTTGCGTTTTTCGCTTCGTTTATGCACCCCGCATTTTATATAGGCAAAACCGCAGTTGTTTTGACAAACGATATCTACTATGAATCCTCGCAACGCAGTCAACCGCTAAAATACCGCATAGGTTATAAACTTTTTGCCACGTGGGCAGCCAAACGAGCTACAACCATAACCACGCAAACATATGCATCACGCAAAGAAATATCCAGATGTTATAATGTGCCTGAAGATAAAATTATAGTTGTGCCTTTGGGGGCGGATTTTACAGAATTTACGCCGGAGGATAACGAAAAAGACAACTATATTTTATATGTGGGTCAAGCGTTCCCACGTCGACATCTTCGCGAAACTATAAATGCGTTCAGGATTATTGCACCTGAATTTCCTCAACTGAAATTTATTGCAGTAGGATTAGATAAGTATAATCCTCCCATCATCGATGATTTGGCAAAAAAAACCAACAAAGAACTGGGGGAGGAAAGGGTGATAAGGAAAGAATCTGTTTCCGACGAAGAATTAAAGGAATTATATAGAAAGGCACAAACATTTGTATATATTTCTTCTTCGGAAGCAATGGGCTTACCTCCACTTGAAGCCCTCGCTTCCGGCACTGTTCCTGTCGTTGCTGATACACCCACTACCAATGAAATATTTGAAGATAAAGCGTTTTTTGTAGAGAATACAGAAAGCCCCCCAGCAATAGCGGAAAAAATAAAGAGATCAATTACAGATAATGATAGAAGAAATTATATTCTGCAGAACAAAGATAAGATTTTACAAAAGTACACATGGAAAAAACACACCGATAAAATGTTGGAATTATTTAAGCATACCGTTCAAAAATAATGAAAAATCTTTTCACTAAACAAAACATTATATTTTCTGCATCATTAGCACTTGTTGTGTTAACAGGGTTAGGTATTATTCCCCGTTTTGCCGCGTTTTTAGTTTTAGGTTTGTATCTTTTTTACCTTGTTTTTGCCCCTCTAAACAGAGGAGTGGAAATATTTTTACGCTCAATCCCTATTTTTATAGCTTTGCCAATAACCGAGTCCTTCGATAATTTTAATATGTGGCGCTTGCTTTTATTGGTGTTATTTTTGAAATGGGCTTGGGAGGTAAATATTTTTAGGATGTTGAGACGCGGACTGGATAAGCTTTTATACGGAGGTCTGAATATAAGAAAATATAGCATTGAGTTTTTCGGAATTTTATTTTTCGTATTTGCAGGTATTTCTGTTTTTGTAGCTTTGGACACAACAGCTGCTGTAAAACGCCTTATTTATCTTGC
This sequence comes from uncultured Candidatus Saccharibacteria bacterium, assembly GCA_964393575.1. Lineage (GTDB taxonomy): Bacteria > Patescibacteriota > Minisyncoccia > Spechtbacterales > 2-12-FULL-38-22 > CAYMUG01. The sequence goes on from CAYMUG010000002.1 coordinate 8,601, forward strand.
AAACGGGGCCTTCTTATTTATCATTACAGTTTCATTAATAAGAAGTAACAAAAATTATCTCAATGGTTTTCTCAAAAATTTTGCTTATTCGGGTATTCTGGTTGTTGTCATAGGGTTTGTACAATTTATTTCCGCTTACTTTACTCAGCCGTGGATTTTTCATTACTGGTGGGGGCAAGTCGTAAGCTTAAATTTATACGGCAGGGAATGGGCTGATATTGTTACATTTTTCGGAAATACATGGTTTAGTTATTCAGGGGACACTCTGCGTCTGCGAATGTTCAGTATTTTCCCGGACTCTCACTCTTTCCCGTTGTACGTAATTATGACAATACCCGGTCTTTTGTATATGGTTTCCCGCAAACTATCTGAATTTAAAAATTATATATCAAGCAAAAATTATAAATTTAAGCTCATACGTTTTTTCAAATCAAGGAGGAATTTATTTTTTGTTTTCGGTTTTGCCTTGATGAATTTAGCCCTAATTTTATCCGGAACCCGGGGTATCTGGGTAAGCGGACCGTTAGCTGCGCTAACGTTTTTACTTTTTTGGAAATTTAAAACAGATAAACGCTTCACTAAAGTTGCCACCGCCTGGCTAACTGTGTTTTTAATTATGTTTGCGGCATATTTTCTAATAGTATCATTTCCGCAATTTCAGGATACGGAATTCAGCTCTTCAGCTACCGTATCCAGAATCAAAAGTATTACTGATTTCGGAGAGATATCCAATAAGGGGCGTATAAATATATGGCAAAAAACACTAAGCTTTACAGTGAAAAGCCCTGTATGGGGTACCGGTATAGGAAATTATCCGCTTGTTCTCTATGAGCCGCAGTCGGCTATGCAGGCGGGTGCCAGTGCCCATAATATATATTTGCATATAGCGTCCACTATTGGCATTTTTGGCTTGTTGGCGTTTTTGGGTTATATTTTTGAAATTGTACGAAGGGGTATTATATATATAAAAAATAACCCACGCACGCAAGAAGGGTTGTATGCTGCCTTGACCCTTTTTGCGTTAGCGTGGGTGGGGGCATATCTTATGACTGACGCTACGCTTTATGACGGGCGGGCGCTACTTGCTTTTATGGCATTTACGGGCATAATTACAGGCCTCCTGTCTCAGCCCATTAAAAGAACTAACAACTAATAACCGACAACCCACAACTAACAACTAACAACTAACAACAAATGACAAATGACAAAAGAACAGATTAACAGATTAACATAATAAAAATCCTAAATTCTAATACCTAAATCCTAAACAAATTCAAAATTCAAATGTTCTAAATTCTAAACCGTTTTGAATTTTATATTTTAGTCATTTGATATTGTTTAGAGTTTAGTGTCGTTTTGAAATTAGAATTTTGTGAAAGCAGTAAACCCTGCACCTGTTCCTTCGGAAAGGTGAGGGACAGATAAAATTATGAAAAACCCGCGGGTTGATATACATCTAATAGTGCAAAACGGAGAGAAGTACATTAGAAAATGCCTGGAACATGTAAAAGTCCAGGGATATTCAAATACAAAGGTTAGAATATTTGATAATAACTCCTCAGATAACTCAATAAAAATAGCCAACGAAGTTATACCGGATGCCGAGGTTATTAATTTTGATAGAAATTATAGTTTGGGCGGAGGTTTTAATCGCAGTTTATATTTTTCCGATGCTCCATATGTTGTTTTACTGAGCGTTGATATTTTTATGCACGGAAATTTTACGGAAAACGCAGTCAATGTGATGGAAGGTAAAGATACTGTAGGCGCTCTGCAGGCAAAAATATTTAAGTATGACTGGGATAAAGGTGGTTTTTCGCAAAAACAAAACCCAGAACCCGTAAAAGATCCGGGTAGAACATCTGTTATTGATACAACGGGAATGCAGATTTTTAAATCAGGACGAGTTATCAATAGAGGGCATGGCGAAGAAGATAAGGGGCAATATAATACAGCGGGTGCCGTCTTTTGCTATGAAGGCGCTGTCCCTATTTTTCGCAGAAGGGCGCTGGAAGAGGTAAAAATGCAAAAATTCCCGCCTTTTTACGCTCCATATACTGATAAAAAAGATGCATCAAAATATCCTTATGAATATCTGGACGAAGATTTTGTGTGGTATGCGGATGAGGTTGACTTAGGATGGCGAATACGTTTATATGGATGGGAATCCTATTATAGTCCTGATGTAATTGCATGGCACGACAGACAGACAACCAAAAAATTATCAGGAGGACGTATAAATTTTATTAAACAACGCAAAACAATACCTATCCGCAAAAGGCGGTTAGATTTTCGCAATTTACGCCTTACGTTTGTTAAAAACGGATTTTGGAGCAACACCTTATTAACTCTCCCTTATACATTAAAACGCGAGATAATGCTGTTTGTTTATATTTTATTTTGGGAGAGAGGCACGCTTCGTGCTTATGCGGGAATTTTAAAAATGATGCCGAAAATATTAAAAAAAAGGGGTGTTATAATGAACTCCAAAAAGATATCCGCTAAAGAAATCAGATATTGGTTTAAATGAGTAAAAAAAAGAAAATTACAATCTCTGCTGTGTTAGCTACTGTCTTACTTCTGGGAATGGGAGCACTGTTTTTACATAGCTCTTCTAATGTTGTGACAGTAAAAGGTAATGCTGATGTAGGAAAATATGAGAATTTTAGTGTTGAACAAAAAGACGAGCGTGTTAACGTTCTTGTCTTGGGTATGAGAGGTGCGGGTAACGGCGAAAACGGAGCACTTTTAGCGGATAGTATTATGCTTTTTAGTTTCGATAAAGAAAAAGAGGAGGCAGCTATGATTTCTGTACCCAGAGATTTATATGTTAAAATTCCGGAACACCCTAATAAAGAAAAAATTAATTATGCGTATGCGCTGGGTGAACAAAGAAGTCCCGGCGGAGGCGGACTTAGCTTAACGAAAGAAGTTGTTCAATATGTTACCGGTGTACATATAGACCATGCTGTAGTTGCTAATTTTGAGGGTTTTGAGGAGGTAGTTGATATAGTAGGCGGAGTGGAGGTTTATCGTGATAGGCCTTTTTATGAATCACAACAATGGCAGTTTGAAGGAAATCCCAATAGTCCTTATTGGTTTAAACAGCAGAATACTGCAACAAACGACACTTCTTCTTTGGAAGAAAATGCTACGGGTACATCTTCCGAAAATCCGCCGGAATATTGGGTGTTTCATGTTCCGGCAGGTCGCAGTGTGCTTGACGGAGAATCCGCTCTCTATTACGTGCGTTCCCGCTTTACGAGTAATGACTTTGAACGCATGGAAAGACAACAAGAGGTCATGAAATCTCTAAAATCAAAGATTTTTTCACTGGGCATTTTAAGCAACCCTTCAAAAGTATTTCAGATTTTGGATAGCTTGGGCAGAAATGTTAGAACTGATATGAGTTTGGGAGAAATAAACGAAGTGATTTCTCTGGCACAACAGCACTCGGATATGGATATCAAATCGATAACGCTGGATACATCCGAAAACGGAATGCTGCGTTCAAAAACATCACCCCAAGGCGCTTACATTCTTGTGCCTAAAACAGGGGAATTTGATAAAATAAGGGAGGAAATTAAAAATATTTTTAATAACAATCAACAATGATTTCATCATCTAAAAAATCACGTTTTTTTCTCGGTTTTGCCGTTATTGTTTTTATACTTTTAGCTTTTGCCGGAGGTTTTCTGATAGGTCAACGACATCCTTCTGATAGTGACAAAAAAGAGCAGCTTGATTTGAGTAGTATTTTTAACAACGAAGAAGATGTCAAGTTTTCTCTGGTAAGAGATGCATGGGATATTATTCACAATAAATATGTGGACTCGGAAGAATTGGATGACAGAAAGTTAATTTTTGGTGCAATCAAGGGAATGGTTAAAGAGGTAGATGACCCTTTTACGGTATTCTTTAATAAAGAGGAAACCAAGCAGTTTGAAAGCAGTGTTAAAGGTAAATTTGGGGGTGTTGGTATAGAAATTACTATGAGAGAAGGCCAGCTCACTGTTGTATCTCCTATACGCGGCACTCCGGCGTTTGAAGCAGGGGTTGAAGCGGAAGACAAAATTATTAAAATAGATGGTGAAAATACTGAAGGAATAAAATTAGAAGAAGCTGTTTCAAAAATTAGAGGAGATGAAGGAACCACTGTTGTACTTACAGTAGAGCGCAGCGATGGAGAAGTTCTGGATATTCCTATTGAACGCGATATTATTAAGGTGCCCAACATTGATTGGCAAATCCTGGAAGACGGAGTTGCTTATATAGAGATAAAACAGTTTTCCGAACCTACAGCACGTGATTTTAAAAAAGCAGCACAGAATGTACTTGAATCAAATGCGGATAAAATTATTATAGATGTGCGCAATAACCCGGGCGGATTTTTGGACAGAGCTATAGATGTTTCAGGTTGGTTCATAGAAAAGGATAAAGTAGTTGTATATGAAAAAAGAGGTCCGAATAAAAAAATAACACACACCAGCTCAGGACCTAATTCATTTGAGGGTTTTAAAGTAGTGGTATTGCAAAACAAGGGTTCTGCCTCCGCTTCTGAGATTTTTGCCGGAGCATTACGCGACCATGAAAAAGCAACAATCATCGGGGAAAAAAGTTTCGGCAAAGGGTCTGTGCAATCGTTTGAGAATTTAGCAGGAAATACCGGACTTAAAGTGACTATAGCAAAATGGTTTACGCCTTCTAATGAAATAATTAACGATAAAGGTATTACGCCGGATATCAAAGTAGAATTGACACAAGAAGATGCTGAGGCAGGGAGAGACCCTCAGAAAAATAGAGCTATTGAATTTTTGAAGAATTAATTTATCATGTTTGTATATGAATTTTACCGAAATGTATAAAGAGGCAGTGCGCTTGGGCATGGAAGCGGATCCACGAGGCAGGGAAGCGCCTCAAAAAACACTGCAAGAAAATAAAAATAAATACGAAGGGTCTTCGGAAAAAGATAAAGAATTTTTTGATACAGAAGGTCTTGAAAATCCCTATCCGGATACAAGGATACTCTATCGCCCGGAAGAAGATCCTGATATTAAAAAAATAATAGCGGGTATTGATATAGATGCCGGAGAGTTACAGGTTGCAAAAGCTATGCAGGACATAGACGCTGTATTTTCTCACCACCCCCGAGGAAAAGCATTGGCTTCTTTAGGCGAAGTTATGCCTATGCAGGCAGAGATATTGAATATGTATGGTGTACCCATAAATGTAGCCGAAGCTCTTCTTGAAAAAAGAATCTCGGAAGTATCGAGAGGTCTTTCTCCGGGAAACCATTTTCGTTCTGTAGATATTGCCCGTTTACTGCATATGCCTTTTGCATGTACTCATACTGTAACGGACAATATGGCGTACCAATTCCTTAAAAAAGAAGTGGAAGATAAAGAACCTGAAAAAGTTGGAGATATTTTTGATATGCTTTTGGATGTCCCCGAATACAAAAAAGCTGAAAATATGGGTCTCGGTCCTAAATTATTTTCCGGCAAAAAAGAAAATAGAGCAGGCAAAATTGCGGTTACCGAAGTAACCGGAGGAACTGAAGGCGCTAAAGATATTTATGAAAAAATGGCAAATGCAGGCGTGGGAACAATTATAGCCATGCATCAGTCAGAACAACACAGAGAAAATGCGGAAAAAGCACACATTAATGTTATAATCTCGGGACATATGAGTTCCGATTCTATGGGTATGAATCAATTATTGGATTATTATGAAAGAAATGGTATAGGTGTGGTCCCTGCAGGTGGTTTAATAAGAGTATCGCGCAATTAAGCTCACCGCCACCGGCGGTTCGCACATTTGACCATTAACCATTGACAGATATACTTACACCGCAAGCATCAAAGGTCAAAGGTTAAATGTTTTTGTGAACGTAGCGAACAAAATTATGAAAGTTATATTATTAAAAGACGTAAAAAATTTAGGAAAACAGGGTGATGTAAAAGAAGTAAAAAACGGTTACGCCCGCAATTTTCTCATTCCACAGGGTCTGGCCAAAGCTGCCACAAAGAGCGCATTAAAACAACACGAAAACGAATTAAAGTTTCGTGAAGAAAAGGGCATGCAAGAACTTAAGGAAGTTGAGAAATTAGCGGAGCAACTGGAGGGTCATGAAGTTATGATCAAAGAAAAAGCTAACGAAGAAGGTAAATTATACGCTGCAGTTGACGAGGAAAAGATAAAAGAGGTTCTTGGCAATGAAAACACTACGATAAAAGCGGAATGGGTGAAGTTGGACAAAAAAATAAAAGAAACAGGGGAGTATGAGGTTAAATTAGAATTTGACCATGGCATTGAAGCAAATATCAAAGTTATAATAGAAAAAAAGGAAGAATAGAATATAAAATTATTCTCCACCATCCTCGTTAGGTGTGTTTATCTGTTATAATAAAAACACGAGCACGCTTACAATTTTTGAATTTTAATCATTTATGAAATTTATTTTTGTAACGGGAGGTGTAATGAGCGGAGTAGGAAAAGGTGTTGCTACTTCCTCTATAGGCGCGCTTTTAAAGGCGCGCGGTTTTAATGTAACACTGGTTAAAATAGACCCTTATATTAATGTGGACGCAGGTACAATGAATCCTATTGAGCATGGCGAGGTTTTTGTGACAGATGATGGAGTAGAATGCGACCAGGATTTAGGTAATTATGAACGGTTTTTAAACATAAGTTTATCTTCTACTAATTATATGACGACAGGAAGGGTATATAATTCCGTTATTAATAAAGAAAGGAACCTGGAATACGGAGGTAAGACAGTGGAAGTGGTGCCTCATATACCCGAAGAGGTTATAAAAAGAATTAAAAAAGCCGGAAAAGAAAAGAATGCAGATTTTGTTATGGTGGAAGTGGGAGGCACTATAGGAGAGTATCAGAACTTGCTTTTTCTTGAAGCGGCCAGAATGCTTCACCTGAGACAACCTAAAGATGTACTTTATGCTTTGATCACCTATCTTCCCCGACCCAAAATGATAGGGGAAATGAAAACAAAACCCACTCAATATGCAGTACGAGCTTTGAATTCCGCGGGTATACAACCGGATATTATCGTCGCGAGAAGTGAAGAAGAATTAGATACACCCCGAAAGAAAAAAATTGCTACTTTCTGTAATATGGAAGACCATGCTATTATTTCCGCGCCGGACATTAAGACCAGTATTTACGAAATTCCTTTAAACTTTGAAAAAGAGGATGTGGGAAAAATCATTTTGAACCGTTTCGGTATGCGTGAGCGGCCAACCGACCTTTCGGAGTGGCAGAAATTAGTCCGAAAAATTCATACATCCTTAGAAAAAAAGGAAAAAGGCGATACTATTAATATAGGGGTTGCGGGTAAATATTTTGAAACCGGAGAATTTATACTTTCCGACGCCTATCTTTCTGTGATAGAAGCAATTAAACACGCGGCCTGGGATCACAATGTGGCTGTAAATATTGATTGGCTGAATGCAGAAGATTATGAGGTGACAAATAAAACCACTAACCTTAAGAAATTATCAAAATATAATGGCATAATAGTGCCCGGCGGATTCGGAAGTCGCGGCACGGAGGGAAAAATTAATGTGATAAAATATGCGCGGGAAAACAATATTCCGTTTTTGGGTCTGTGTTATGGCATGCAATTAGCCACCGTAGAATTTGCTCGTAATATTTGCGGTTTAGAGAAAGCGGATTCCACCGAAATAAAAAAAGACGCAAAACACCCTGTTATAGACGTAATGCCGGAGCAAAAAGTAAATCTGCGAAAAAAATACTTTGGCGCAACAATGCGCCTCGGAGCTTATAATTGCAACCTAAAGCCGGGCACACTAACCTATAAAGCTTATCAAAATACTAACAGAGTATCGGAGCGTCATAGGCACAGATATGAATTTAACAATGAATATAAAGATGCCCTAGAGAAGGGAGGGCTTATTTCAAGCGGCATCAATCCCGAAAAAAATTTAGTGGAAGCTATAGAGGTGCCCGGCCACAAGTTTTTTGTGGGAACCCAGTTTCACCCCGAGTTTAAAAGCAGGCCGTTCACCCCACACCCTCTTTTTAAAGAGTTTATCAATGCAGCTAAGCGATAAATTCTACTTACAAAACAAAAAATAACAAGTTGTCTTTGTTAGTCGGTTCTATTGTAACAACCACTAAAAAGGTCGGCTAAACCAATGGTTTAGCCGACCTTTGTTCACCAAGAAAAGATGTAGAGATTGTTATAACACTTCTATAACCGTTGCTTTTCTTTGAGTGCCGTCAAATTTTGTTTTCCGTATTTTTTTGAAGTGCACTACACCTTGACGCTTTGCATATAAGGTGTCGTCAGCACCTATGCGTACATTTTGCCCGGGTATATACTTTGTGCCTCTTTGACGCACAAGAATCATTCCTGCTTGTGCTTTTTGACCGCTAAATAATTTTACGCCCAAGCGCTTAGATGCTGAATCTCTTCCTAGTTTTGTTGATCCTGATGCTTTTGTTTTCGCCATGATTATTTGTTCGGCTCCGCCTCACAAAAACATTTGACAATTGACTTTTAACCTTTGACTGTGCTCGTTTTGCGAGCGCTCGGAAGATCGCGGGACGATTTTGTCAGGAGTCAGGTGTCGAATGTTAGATGTGCTGGTAGAGTGAGCTTGCCGAAGGATTGTATTAATGCTATTTTATTCTCATGAATTTTTTTGAGAATAATAAAAAAGAATTATTCAATGCGACCCTTATAGGATTAGGGATAATTACGGTATTCTCTCTGGGGTATTTTACCGCGAATTTAATTAATGTGCAAAAATCCCCTATAGAAGTTGACCAGTTAGATTATACGGATAAAAACAATAAAAATCAAGTCCCTAAAGAAGGTAGGGTCGTAGGCAGCGTGAATTCTGATAAATATCATTATACTGACTGTCCCGGCGCCCAAATGATAAATAAAGAAAATAAAATATTTTTCGCGAGCGTAAAAGAAGCACAAGACGCGGGATACCAACTTGCTGCAAATTGCAACAAATAATAATCAATAACTAATAATCGCTAACATTATAATTTCCAATTGATTGAGGGGGTTTTTTATTTTTTGATTTAAATAAAAAACCCCCCGCTTTTTTTGCAGAAAAGCGGGGAGTGTGAAAAGAACAAAATCAGTCGTAGCACTCTTTTATTTCTTCCTCCGCGGGTTTATTCAAAGGAGTGAAGGTCGCATCTTCTTCAGGATTTGGAGGAGACCAGATATTTGCAGCCCACCAGTATATACCGTCTATGTATGGCTTCCAGGCATCACAAGATGCCTTATAAAACTTTCTCTGTGCTTCTAAGCTAATCGGTGTTCCGTGGTCCCATCTCCAGCTATACTGCCACGAACCTCTTTGAGAGGTAGTGCCCATTTCTGATATCACCAGAGGCTTGTTCAGTGCTTGTGCCCTCTCTATCTGCCTCTGTACTATTTGGCTCCATTCTTGTCTTATCTTTTGCGGCGAAGACCCTATAGGCGCGTTAAGTTGAAAAAAAGCATCCATAGAGATAAAATCTAAGTCGTTCCACGGCATTCCATTCTCTATGTTTCTGTTGACGGAATAAGTCAACTGTCCGCTGAATTTATTTCTTGCGTTTTCAATAAATTCACGCCAGCGGTCTGTATATTTTTCCATAGATACCAGCTCTGCACCTATGGTGAATATATCCGCGTTTGTTTGTTCGCCGAGTTGGGCGTACTCAAGTAAAAGTTCTTGGTAGTTACCAAACCAGTCGTCTATATCTGCAGGTTCAATGGTGCCGCGCCATTCGCCCGTGCCTTCTATGTTTTCTTCATCAATTATAGGACGCAAATTAACTGTGAAGTTTCTTTCTTTCGCTTTAGTGATAAAAAGTTTTATCGCATTAGTTGAAGGCGTCTTTTCATTGTGCTTCCAAAACTCTGTTCCGTGTAATCCGTCCTGAAACACGGGCCAGTTTAAGCTCAAGCTGTTTATTTCCAAGCTTATCAATCTGTCAAAAAGACGGTTCAGTTTTCTATTCAACTCATCCATACCAGAATAGTCCGTTCCATATAACAATACCGCGATACCTGCGTGGAAGTCACTCTCTTTCTCGCGCGGATCTTTAACTTTTTTTATCGGGATAGAAGTAGGCGTAGGTGTAGGTGTGGGCGCGATTTTTATACGACCCTTTTTCTCTTCTGTAGATTGTTGCTCGTCGTTTTGCTCGAATTGGCTTTGGCTTCCATCGTCTCTTACCAGAAATATTCCACCTACAATGAAAACAACAGCTATAGCTACTAATGCGACTGTTTTCATCTTTTCTCCTTACTTGGTTTTGTTGATAACTTCAAAGGAATAGTTTTTCTTTAAAAAACGCCATATTCCCAAAAAAGCTGAAAATGCCTCCACCGCTGTAAACGCGTAAACGAGCGGAGCCATTATTAAGGTGTCTGTCAGGTTCTTTAACTTGTGGCTTCTATTACAAATAAGACCCCCGAAGAGCAAAGTCCCTAATCCGAACTTTTTTCTTCTGGTAAATTTCGATACACTTCTGTTGATGCGCAGTCCCTCGCTGTATGCCCATATAAAATAGGCGAGCGTAAAACTCCAAATTAAAACTACCCAGTTAGATACAGGGGAGGTGTTTCCTATGCCCGTAAAATGTGATACGAGCAGCACAACTCCCACAAACTGAAACGGACCCAGAGCCCAAGTGATCACGGTGTACATAAGCGGAGCCCGTGTCTTGAAGGGTAGGTCACGTTTAAAAATAAGGTCTATCAGGCCCGCTGCCCATCGCCTTCTCTGACGGACAAAATCTCTAATAGTGTCAGGAGAAGCTCCGTAAGAAAATGAATTTAGCGCTTTAGACTTTCCCGGATATTTCCGGGAAAACTCAAGTCCAAAATAAGCATCTTCTACGAGGGTACTACCGAAATCCCATCCGATTTCTTCTTCTATGTCTGCTCTAATCAGAAGATGCTCTCCGTGTAAACCCGCAAGAGGGGTGCCAAAATCTTCAGTAAACAAACCGAATCGGCTTTTGTCATCCATCGGCCGCACGCTATCAGCCATGCGACAAAATCTTGATGCAGAAAGTTCTTTGGGAAAAGTCAGAATTCCCTGAGCCAAGTACTTTAATCCGTGGTACTTATCTATGAACTCTGCTATGGACGCGACTGTATCTGCGCCTACATGTGTATCATCATCCAGATGATACACATATGTGTCCTTTGTATGAAGGTTGAGTTCACGCCTAATAAGTATCCCGAAATGAGAAGCTCGAGCTTTAGCATTTGTATTTCGGGGAGTTTTATAGTCATGGGGAATAGTAATAACACGGATATTTTCAGAAAAGTGTAGAGAAGCAATCCATATTTTTAGTTCCTCTCTATACTCCGCTTTTTCTTCAACAAGGATATGAACTTCCCAATCATTTATATTGTTGGGAGCATGTTTTACAACAGATTCGACCACTCTTTGAAGAGCGGGAAAAGTGTCTTTTCGGCAAACAGTCGGCACTAAGAATATAACCCTTTTTTCAGTTACTCCGCTATACGAAGATACCTCAACATCATCATTTCTTGCCACCCTTATAAAACCTATCAAAGCGACAGGGCAATACAGCGACCAAACGAAAGTAAGGTACCAGTTCAAAAACGTGTTTTCCGGAGTTGCGATGTAAAATGAAATCGCTACTGCGATTAGGTATAAAATCAGAAACTTATATACATTTAAGCCTAAAACACGTTGGTTATCCTGTATATCTGAAGCGGGTATTGCCGGATTCGCTGCTTGAGCCACGCTACGCCTCCTTATTTTTGCTGGGAAAGTCGGAAGGTTTGCGTTGTTAATGTGCAGACAATGACGATAACACATCTAATGTATAAAGTCAAATATGTACACATTGTTGACATTATTAATCGTAGGGTATATAATTAAGTGTCTTTAACAGTGCACGTTTAGTATTAAAAGTTAAAATTAAAGTAAAATATGTTTAATATGTTTAATAAGAATCGCAACCAAGTTTCAAATAGTGTTTTTTCTATTCCTTCTTCGGGATATGAGGAAAAACGCGCACAAGGAATTAGAAAATTAAAAAACATTCCGGCAAAATCTTACCTAGCATTCGCTTTCAGTATTTTGTTTGTAGGAATTTCATTTATGCCCGCGGTAAGCGGACTTACTGTATTTGCTGAAAATACACATACAATATCCGGAACTGTCTTTGAAAAGACGGATTCAGGTGACTTAGAAGGACTTGAGGATTGGACCGTAAAACTAATAGGTTATAACGAGGTGCGTGAAGCTGTGACCGGAAGTAATGGCGGTTATAGTTTTGCAGGTCTAACAGAGGGGGATTATAAGGTTTGCCAAGTAAGAAAAATGGGTTGGCAAAAGATTGACTTTGATTCAACCGCTCCGGACCTCGGAAATTGTCATAATGTTACTATACACAGCAAAAACAAAACTGATGCTAACTTCTTTAATGAGTCCACCGATGCTGATAGTTTTAGTAACGCCCGCTTAACGGTAATAACTCATGTTGTTAATGATAGCGGAGGACAGAATGAGGCCTCTGATTTTACTACACAAATCGTGGGTAATCCCGGAACAAACAAAGCTATTGACGGTGCATCTGTGCCCGGCACAGAAATTACTGTTGAACCGGGGGAATACCACATAGATTCAACCTCAAATAATAATTACACCAAATTTTTGTTTGGCTGCTCCGAGAGAGAGCTCGGAGAAGGTGAGCACGGAATGTGTGTTATCATTCAAAACGACATAGATACTGTATGTCCTCTGGAAAACAAGGAGAATAGAACCATAATTGGGTTTCCCGAAAGTTGGCATTTTAGTCACCTTAATGCACGACATCCTGAAAATAATTCCAGAGGCCCGCTTGACCTTTTCAATCGACCTGAAAATGGTCTGTATGATGTAACAATGGTTTCCTTTGACAACCACGATGAGAAGTCCGGACAACACCAACCTGAAGAACAATGGTTTTTCAAGGCATTTGATAAAAATGGAAATTCTGTGTTTACCTCTGATTCAATAGATGATCTTCCTGAAAACCAAAATCGGCTTACACAACAGGTCCACACTGATGTAGAGATTACCTCTGAAGTTCATTCTGTTTCTGTGCATCATAAACTTCCCGTTGATTCCGGCAATAATATAAACAGCATCAGTCCGCTTTGTATTGCCTTTGATAAAACAGATAGTACAGAGGAAGAACCTGAGGAAGAACCTGAGGAAGATGCCCACCTTACTCTTCACAAAACGGTAGTAAATGATGATGAAGGAGAAGCTACAGCGGATGACTTCCAATTATTTATTGACGGTGATTCCGCAGACAGTGGCGAAGCGGTGGAGCTTGAGCCCGGAACATACACCGCAAGCGAAAACAGTGTAGAAGGTTACGCAGCTTCAGGCTGGACAGGAGATTGTTCTACAAACGGAACGGTTACTCTCTCTGAGGGTGAGAATGCTCACTGTAGCATAACGAATAACGATATTCCCTCTGACAGCCCTCCCGCTGTAACCGGCTCTCCTAACCTCACCCTTAATAAGAATGTTGTGCCGACAAGTACCAGCGCAGGAGAGGAAATTGAATTTACTATAACGATTGAAAATGAAGGTAACTCTGAAGCCGAGAACGCGATTCTTGAAGACACACTTCCGGAAGGGTTTACATTTCAGGAAACAGGGAGTGATTCAAGAGAATGGACACTCGGAGATATAGCTGCCGGCGGAGGTACGCGCGTAATTAACGCCGATGTCAGGATTGCAGAAGATGTAAATGCGGGGAATTACACTAACAATGCCAGTGTTGATGCTGATAATCATGCTGCGATTGAAGATACAGCAGAAGTTAGTGTTACCTCTTCTTCCGAAGGAGAAGTTTTAGGTGAAGAGGCATCTCCTGTATTGGAAATCGTAAAAAGCGCGAACAAAGATTTTGTTAATCCCGGAGGCACCATTACGTTTACCGTGGCTGTTACAAACAGCGGTGAAGCTCCGGCCGAAAATCTGGTAGCAGGGGACACTCTTCCCGACGGATTCCGTGATGCGAACGGAAATAAAGTTATAACTTTTGAAAAAGACCGACTTGATCCCGGAGAAACTTTCCAAGAGTCGTTTGTGGTAAGTGTGTCCGCAGACGCTGAAGCGGGTGAACAAACCAATGAAGCTTCCGCAGAAGCGGATAACCACGACACGGTTAAAACCACCGAAGATATTACCGTAAGGAAAGGAGCTGTGTTGGGCAAAACAGGAGTTTCTCCTATTGCTCTTACTTTATGGGTTGCAGCTTCTCTCTCATTAGTGTTCGGTGTATTTCAGGTACGAAGAACTCTTGCATCTGTAGCGTAAAATAACTTCTCACTTTAGTTCAGGAGCAGGAAAAATTGATTCTACTCTCCTGAATTTTCCCTATGGACTTAATACCGATTGACTTCGCTCCTTCTTATGAGGCGGGGTTGGATACAAAAAAGATTTTATATCTAAAATCACACAGATATAAACCCAACAAAAAACGGGTGAAGCTTTCGGTGTGGCTAGGAGTTATTTTGGTTACATTAAGCGCCGCTGCTTATCCGGTTATGCCTATGGTTATGTACAAAATTAACCCGCCTGAAGTTTCAGAAACAGAAACTTTGCCCGCCACATACACAGCAAATGACGGAGAAAATAGTGTAAACACGAGTAGGGCAGAGGAGACCGGCAGCAGTAACCGCACACCCGAAAGTCGTAATACTGCCTCTGCCGCAACCACTCAAGAGAGAACCAATCGTCTTGTAATTCCTAAAATAGATGTAGATATAGAAATTATAGGGGGCAATAATGCCGAATATGCATGGAGCAAAGGAGCATGGCATCAACCGGGAACTTCTTCTCCGGACAATGGCGGTAATATGGCGTTAAGTGCTCACAGGTTTCGTTATCAACCCCCTCACACAGAAACTTTTTATCTCTTGGATAAACTGGAGACAGGCGACCACTTTTTCATTTATTGGGAAGGAAAAGTTTATAAATATAAGGTTAAAAAAGAAGAGGTGGTAAGCCCTTACGCAACTGAAATTCTTGAACCCACAGAAGAACCTGTTGCAACCCTTTATACGTGCGCCCCTCTTTTTTCCACTGAAAACCGCCTGTACGTACGGGGAGAGTTGATGAGTATTAATTAAATCCGCGACTTTTGTAATACATTTAGTACTCAAAAACTCGGTTCAATCTATAGGTTGAGCCGAGTTTTGTGTTTATATATAACACTCATATAAAACTATGGCTGATGCAATTAAATATGTAGACACAGGAAAAAATTTGTGTTATTATAAATACAATGAAGGGGTTTAAAAAATTTTTAAGTAAAGCGTTTATACCGGGGGCGGAAAATAATTTTACACCTTCCGCGTTTAGTATAAACGCTTTTATTGTTTACGGGATTCTTGTAATGCTGACTATGGGTGTTTTGACGCAGGGTTTATTTATAGATTCTTTTTTAGCTAATATTACGCGCAACCTTGTCGTCCAAGAAGTTAATCCCGTAAGAAATAATTTAGACCTCCCGGAACTACAGGAAAACCCCGCTCTTTCCAGGGCGGCACAAATGAAAGCTGAAGATATGATACGCCGCGATTACTTTTCGCACACAGGTCCGGCAGGGGAGGAGCCCTGGGTGTGGTATGAGAAAACCGGTTATGATTTTTCTTTAGCGGGGGAAAATTTAGCTATAGATTTCAATGACCCCTCTCTTTTAATGGATGCATGGCTTGATTCACCGAGCCACGCGCGTAATATTTTAAACAGTTATTTTGAAGATATAGGTATAGGGGTAGCAAGAGGGGAGTTCAGGGGTAGAAACACAACGGTGGTTGTGATGTTCTTAGGTAAAGAAGTAGGCAGCACCCGAACCGCCTCTGCCGAAGAGGAAACCGCACCCGAAGAAAATAGTCCTCCTGAAAATAACGAGGATATAGCGGGTGAAACCTCTAACGAAGAGCCTCAACAAAGTGAAACCGAAGTGACCCCTGTCACAAAAGACCCGCAAATTGTGCCGGCTGAAGAGTTGGTTATAGCCAAAAAAGCGGATTCCAAAGTATTACAGACCGGCAAAGAAACCTTAGTAGGAGAGGAAGTACAAAAATTACAAAAGCGCCTGGAGAATCCCGAAAAAAGTGCTAAAAATGAAATAATATCCGGAACCCCGGAAACAGTTAGAGCAATCTTCTCCGTTTTCTTTACAGGGCTGTTTTTCTGGTTGATTGCTGCCGCATTTATATACAAAACAAGCACATACTTTTACTTACCCCGCATTCTTCTTTTAGCTGCTATGACAATTGTTTTGTGGATATAAATATGACAAATTTTTAATATAATTTTAAACCCGCGCTGTTTCGCGCGGGTTTTTTAGGAACCTTTATATTTACCTCTTAATTTGTTTATAATTTTTCTTAGTTTTTCTGTTGTTTTGTAATATAGTTCTTTTATGGCTTGTGCTATAATCACACACAGCCCACCGAGAATAACCGCAACCAGTCCGGCAGCAAACAAAATGCCTGAGGTATTATAGCTTATCTCCTCGCCATTGATAAGCGTAATCACGCCTGCAACTAACACGCTAAGTAAAGTATCATCGCTTATCTCTACCCCCAAGAATAGCATGGATAAATAAGTTAACTCTTTCCATACCTCAAAAAATAACAGTATATAAATCAGAAGAAGTACCACAATTATTAATCTGCACATCCACCGAACCATCCAACCTCCTTTTGTAGAAGAACTAATTATATGATATCAACTATATTGTCACTTTGCCATACAGACAGACCACCTTTTAAAAAATTTTAAACCCGCACTGTTTCGCGCGGGTTTTTAAGAGCGTTTAGTTTATTTATTAGTTTTTCAGCGTTCCAGTTTCTCTCTTATTTTGCTGTATATTGTTTTTGCCGTAAACGCTATGCCTGCAATCATCGCAAACAGCATAACAGCGGCAGTAAAAGCCATTACTATTGCTACAGTGACACTCATAGCATCATGTACTTCTGTGGGTCTATAATATACGAAAATGTAACTCAGCGCTCCCCAGGTGCCGAGAAATAACATTATAAAGAACAAGGTGAATCCGGTGGCTATGAGGGCGCTGCCTATCGATTCATACGTTTTACGCATCTAATCTCCTCTCTATCGTGTTATAGATTGCTTTTGCTACTGCTACTATAATTACAAACAGCACAATAGTCGTAAAACCAGTTACACCTATGGCTAACATTATACCTGAAAAACCACCACTTATATCTATACCCAAGGATAAGAAGTAACCCCAGACGCTGAAAAACAATATTATGGGAATCAAAGTCAATACAGCAGCTATCACTCTGCGCATTCGATAGGGCATCCAAACATTAAGTTCCGGCACTCTTCTAATTTCTTCCATGATAAAGCTATATATTACCTCTGCCGTGAACGCAATACCCGCAATTAACCCAATCAGCACAGCAATAGCAGCCAACCCCATTCCTATTGAGAAGATTACCCCCACAGCATCATATACCTCTACGGGTCCGTGCGATGCAAGAATATAAGTCAGCGCTCCCCATAGGCCGAGGAGTAAAAATACGATGAGCGCAGTGAGTGCCGTAGCTGTCAGCTTGCGCTTGAGTATACCCACATACATCTACATTCTCCTTTTTGTTGAAGAACGTGTTTCTTACTCCCCGAAATAAATTGCCTCATAGAGTTCTTTTGTTAATCTTGCTGCAACATAAACCAAAAGAGACAACATAATAGTGACAATCAAACTCAATACAATCGCAACGAAAATGACCGCGAAAGTATACGCTTCTCCTTCGAAATACATGTAAATGTTATAAGCGAGTACTCCCCAGATACCCAAAAATGACAGTGCAGACATAAGGGCGAGTGCAGCGGATACCTTTTTGCGCATCCCGTCTCCTTTTCTGTTGGCAAACTAACTGGAATGATTATAATCACTTTCAAGTGTACTGTCAAATTTTATTCTTCTCCGTTTTCACCGTGGAGTTTTTTGTGTATTTCTTTCAGGCGCTTGTTGGTTACGTGGGTGTAAACCTGGGTTGTAGCTATATTTTTATGACCCAAAAATTCCTGTACTGTTCGCAGGTCAGCCCCTTTAGAGAGTAGGTCGGTGGCAAATGTGTGGCGCAGAACATGCGGGGTAACATTAACCGGCAGAGCTGCCATTTTAGCGTAACGATTAATCGCGTTTTGTATGTAACGCGGAGACAGGCGCTTGTCTTTGTTTTTAGAGCGATAGTTTATAAATAGCGGTTTTTCCATATCCGTGCGGGTGTTGTCATATTCTTTCATCCATTTTAAAGCTCTGGGTGAAAAGAACACCGTACGGGGTCTCTCGCCCTTGCCGGTTATATTAAGCTCCAGTGTATTTTCAACCTGCCTCAAGTTAATTTGTTCCCGGTCCAAATTCACAAGTTCCGCAATACGCATTCCCGTAGAAAACAACACTTCCATAATAGCACGATCCCGCAGGCCTGCGCGTGTATTGGTGTCCGGCATTGAAAGAAGCTTTTCTACTTGCTCCCCGGTTAAAAATTTAACGGAATCTTTGTCCGTTCCCTTGGGCAGCTTTATTTTAGTTGAGGGGAGGGAGTTTATATCACGGTCGGCAAAATAATCCAAAAGGGCTCTTAGCGATACAAGATAGTAATTCTGTGTTTTTCGGGAGAGATTTTGATTGTCCCGTGTTTTATATTTGCGCGCAAGGAACAACCTATAATTCCATACCTCCTCTGCCGTTAGCTGGTGGGGGAGTAAATCTTCTTTTTTCTCGTCCCGCAGCCATTTTTTAAAAGTTTCCAGGTATCTTTGATAGTTTTCCTGGGTTTTATTACTCAAACCTTTTTCTATTTCACAGTAATCCAGAAAATCAGGTATATGTTGCATAATTGTTTTTTTTGATTTTTGCATAAGGGGAGTAGAAGAATTAGTTATATGAATAGGTTCGCACAATATAGGTAAAGCGAATTATGTACTTCTTTTTATTATATATACACACTTTTTTATAGTCAAACCCTATTTATCCTTAAATATATTTATAGATAATATAATAATTCGCTTTACCTATGCGCAGGTTTTGCGCAACTTTCCTATTAAAGGTTCGCAAGAATCTGCGCTTCGTTATTCATTCTGTGCCTATTCTATTAACATTTTTAAAGAAACGCTTTACCTGACGCAAATTGCGCAATTTTCCTATTTATTACGGGGTATGTATCCTATATTTGCCATTTTAAGCGTCTTTTTAGCCGTCTTCGCCCCATAGGCGCTCCCAGGCATTAACTAAGTCATGAAAGGCATTATATCGCGCCTCCAGGGTGTTTTTTACTGCTTCAACCTTATGGATGGCCTGCAGGTACTTGTTTTTGGCGAAATTTGTAGTTTTGTGAAATATATCTTTACCAAATTGAAAAATATATGAAAACTTTTGACGTGTCCAGTTTTTAAATTTGTTTATCTTTAACAAGCCAACTTTATCGGTTACATTTTCAGTTGTTTTGCCGGGCAAAACTAAAAATATAATCAACGCAATCAGAGCCAATGCAATAATTTTATTTAAAATAGCCATTACCTACCCTATTAAATTTAAACCTTGACAAATTATAAATTATGTTATTTTGTAAAAACACCCCGTTTCTTTTTTACATTATAACAAAAAACCGGCGCAATATGCGCGGTTTTTTGTATTTTTAAGTATTATATTTGAATTTAGAATTTCGGGTTTGTTTGCGTCCTTGGGGTTACCGATTACCGATTACTTGTTTCTTACTTAAGGAAGATAATTACCCGGATTAAGTGTTGCACCTATGGGCAAAATTCCTTCAATACTACTCTGTTGAGTCCTGAAAGTATCTGCGGCGTATACCATAAAATGCAGGTGTGGGCCGGTACTCAATCCGCTGCTCCCCATATAACCTACAACATCCCCTTCTTCAACCTGTTCTCCGCGGCCTGTTACGGCTATATCCGCCATATGAGTATATGCAGTAATCAACCCGTTAGGATGTTCTATGGCTACCCAATTTCCGTAAGCATAGGGCGCCTCCCCTGTTGCCTTCACAACTCCACTATCTGCAGCACGCAAGGCGGTTCCATAGGGAGCTCCCATATCAATACCATTATGAAATCCTCCCGCGCCATCGTTGCATGAAGGATAGTATTTTCGCGCAAAAGAGCTTGTGTTACATCCGTATCCTTGAGTTAGATACCACTGATTCTCTATAGGCCATTTCAGAAGTCCAGGTCTTGCTTCAGGTATTGCGCTGGGATCAAGTGCAAATCTGAGTTGTTGCTCTAACTCAAAGATCTCCTGGCGTATTTGTTTTTGTTTCCTCTGAGCTTCTGTTAGAAGTTCTTTATATTCGGATGCTTCTCTTCTGGTTTGTGCCAATAAACTTCTATGCGAAAGACGCCGCCTCTCCAAAACAATTTTTTGATTCCGAAGTGTGTTCTGCTCTTCTTCAAGTTGTGCTTGTTCTTTTTCCAATCGCTTTTTAGCTTGCTCAAGTTCGACCTTAAGCTTTTTGAGATTGAGGAGTTCTTTATGAACCGTTTCCTGAATGTTCTTGCTTGCCTGTACTTGGTTGAAGAAATTTGAAAAATCCTCATACTTAAATACGAGTTCAATCACGCTCTGGTCATCTGTGCGGTAAATTTGTTGTAATAGAGTTTCTATCTGAAGCTTCTTTTTTTCAACTTCTTTAGTTTTTTCTTCTATTTTTAAATTTACTTTTCTTATAGCCAATCGTGTTGATTGCATTTTCTCCTTTTTTACAGCTATTTGTGACTCCATCACTGCAACATCCTGATTAAACTGTTCCACTTTTTCTTCCAATGAGCTGGCGCGATGACGGGTTTGATTATAATTTTCTCTTTGCTTTTTAGCTTCTTTTTTCAACTGTTCAAGGCGTTCTTCCTGTTGTTTTATTTTTTCCTCAAGATCATCAACGGTGTTTGTCTCTTTATGTTCACTCGCTGAAACCAACCCTCCGAATATCAGAAAGATGGTTGCGGCCATAGCCGATAATGCTAACGTGAATGTTTTATTTTTTGTGATTAATTTAGTCATATATTTTTTTCAGCTTTTTCCCCGGCGAGACGAAGACGATCAAGAGTTTCCTCTTTACCTATAACTGCCATAATTTCAAAAGGACCCGGGGAAGCCTTCCTGCCGGTAAGCGCGGCACGGAGAGGCCAGAGAAGCTTACCCCTGTCCCCTGCTTCATTAGCGTGTTCCATTAATACTTCTTCAATGTGTTCTGTTTTTTCCCATTTTTCTTCAGGCATCTCTTTTATTATAACATTTAAATTATCCAGCACCTCACGTAATTCCTCAACACTCGTATCCTTCCAGAAGAGAAGGTTTGCTTCATAGTCGGGCTTCTTAAATACAAACTCAACTGCCTCAGGCACTTCAGATAAAGTTTGTACCCTTTCTTGTTCCATGCTTACAACTTTTTTTAGCCACTCAAAATTCTTTTCTCCATATATTTCCGTTTGGAATTTGTCATTTGTAAGATGAATAAGACCTGCATCTGCTAAATAAGGCAAAGACATCGCAGTGAAATCAGATAGCTCTAAATTCCTAATATAGTTCCCATTCATCCAGTTAAGTTTTTTAATATCAAATACAGCTCCGGTTTGTTGGATATCTTCAACTGCGAATTCTTCTATAGTTTCTTCGCGCTCCATCAATTCTTTTTGGTCGTCTTTCGGATGCCATCCCAGCAAAGCGAGGAAATTAAACATAGCATCGGGAAGATACCCCCCATTCCGATATTCGGACACTGATGTCGCTCCATGGCGCTTGGAGAGCTTGCTTTTGTCGGGACCTAATATGAGGGGAATGTGCATATATTCGGGGATAACAACATTTTCCCGGCTGTCGGGTACTTCAATCCATTTAGACATCTCTTCTTCTGCTTGTTCCAAACGGGAAACCCCCATCGCCTCTCGTACCAGCATTTGTTTCGGTGTATTTGAAATATGGTCTTCTCCCCTAATAATATGTGTAATATTTTGTTTATAATCATCAACCGCTACTGCAAAATTATATAAAGGCCTATCTAAGCTTTTTGCGATAGAAAAGTCACCAAGCAATTTCGAGTCAAAATCAATCCATCCTCGCACCCGGTCATAAAAGGATATAGTTTCTGTAAAATCGTTTTTCAACCTGATAATTGAACGTGTTACTTTGTCCTCATCCCCTCTTACATCCTCGTCACGGTACTCGCATATGTGGTGTGGTGATTCTTTTCTCTCCATTTGCTTTTCTTTCTCTTTATACAATTCATCCTGTGTATGCCAGCAGTAAAAAGCGTTTCCCTTTTCCAGCATTTCCTGAAGAAAACTTTTATACATATCTATATGATCACTTTGCCGCAAAATATCCCCGTCCCACTCCAGGCCTAGCCACTTAAATCCTTCTAAAATATCTTCCTCCCACCGTTTTTCTGAACGTTCTGTGTCAGTATCTTCAATACGCACCAAAAACTCAGCTCCGTATTTTTTCGCAAAAATATAGTTGAATAACGCGGTTCTTGCGGTACCCACATGAAGCGGGCCTGTGGGTGAAGGCGCCATGCGCACTTTTGATTTTAAGTTTTTTTCTGTCATAGTATTTTCTATTTTATATTCTTCAGTATCACCTCCGCAATCTTAAATGCGGACTGCGGGGTTGCAAACCTTTGTGCTGCTTTGGACATTTCTTCAAGTTTTTCGGTATTGTCGGTTAGTTTTTTAATTTCTTGTAAAAATATATTTGTTGAAAGATTAGATGTACTTAGCGTTATACACGCTCCTGCATTTTGATACGTTTGTGCATTTTTTTCCTGGTGTCCGCCAGCGGAACTTTCTAAAGGCAGTATTATAGAGGGTTTGCCTGCTGATGCAATTTCATATATACTGCCGGCGCCCGCTCTACTTATGACGATATCGGAAAGTGCAAAAATGTTTTTGAGATCTTCTTCTTCAAAAAATGGTTGGATGTGCCAACTTGCCGCCTCTTGTTTACTAAGCTTATCTTCGCCTGCTTTTTTAATTTTTGAATAATGTTTTTCCCCTGTCTGATGAAATATTTCGTAGCGGTTAGTTAATTCTTTAAGCGTTGCAAATATAAGCGAATTTATCGGTGTAGCACCCTGGCTTCCGCCCAGCACGAGTACTGTTTTTTTGTTTGATTTTACATTATACTTTTCCCTTACTTTTGCAGCCGAACCTCCGGACATATTTCTTACAGGATTACCCAAGTATTCTGTTTTTTCAGACGGAAATTCCGGATAAGACCCCGGGAAAGATACTACAACCACACGGGCAAATTTTGCAAGTATCGTATTTGTCATACCGGCTTTGCTGTCGGATTCATGTAATATAATTGGAATTCCAAAAAGTCGCGCTACCATTACTGTGGGAAAGCTACCATATCCGCCTTTAGAAAATATTATATCGGGCCTGATCTGAACCAGGTATATATATGCCTGAAAAAACCCGAATAGTGTTTTAAGCGCGTCCGGTATATTTTTGATCGAAAAATATCTTCTTATTTTACCTGTGATTAAATTCTTTATATTTATACCCTCAATTTTTAACTTGCTATTATGAGGGTTGCGCGGTCCTATAAATATTAGTTCAACATTGGCTTCTTTTTTTAATTCGCGGGCCACTGCAATCAAAGGAAATATATGACCTCCCGTACCCCCTCCTGCGAATACTATTTTTAATGGTTTGTTTTTCATATTTATAGCGAATTACATGATGCGGGTATATTTTATATATTAACGTGATTTAGAAAGCTGCAGAAGAAATCCTGAAGCTGCAAGCATAATAGCAAGTGAAGAACTTCCGTAGCTTATAAAAGGCAGTGTTACTCCCGTTAAAGGAAATAGGCCTATAGTTGAGGCAATATTTATAAACGCCTGTAAAAAAATCCATGTAACTATTCCTGTTGCTGCAAATCTGGCGAAATTATCTTTAGCCGAGAGTGATATCTTTATTCCCCGCCAAGCTATTATAATATACAGTAGAATTACTATTAATGCTCCTATAAAACCGGTTTCTTCAGCGAGTATAGCAAAAATGGAATCATTCATAGCAAGGGGTATAAATTCTTTTTGTGTTCCCATAAACGGACCAACCCCGAAAATTTGGCCGGATCCTACAGCGATCAAAACTTGATTTATTTGGTAACCCAATCCCAATGGATCGCTTTCCGGCTTTAAAAAAGCCAGTATTCTATTCATTCTGTATGATGAACCCTGTACAACAACAAAGAAACCGCCCACCCCCAACATTACGAGAGAAGATATATACTTCAAAGAAGCACCTGCTGTAAAGTACATAATTCCTCCTATGATAACAATAATACCGAGAGCGCTGACATTGGGCTGCAATAAAAGTAACATACTTAAAATACCCATAAATATCAGAACAGACACAAAAGATTCTTTGTTTTTCAGATTTTTTTCTCTTGAAGCCAGCCATGCTGCCATATAAACAATGAAGGTAAACTTTACTAATTCTGACGGCTGGAAAGTCGCAAAATGTAAATCTATCCATCTTTGTGCGCCGCTGGTTTGCACGCCTAATCCCGGGACAAACACAATCACTAAAAATATTAAAGAAATAAAAAATATAAAAGGCGCTAATTTTTGTATCTTTTTGTATGGTATTAAATATAACGCAAGCGCACCCACACCTCCTAATAGAAACCCAAAAAAAGCTTGGTGCATGAAATACCCGTATATGTTACCAAAATCCTCTTTGCTCTGTGGTATAGAAGCGGAAAGCAAAGTAATAGCGCCTATCAATATTAGCGCCCCCAGGACAATTGCTAAAATTTTATCCGGTTTTTGCTTTTTTGGCATACCGATTTCTAAAGAGTGCGACAGTTGATTGAAAAATCAAGCACTCTGATTCGACGGAGAATGTTTACACTAAATATGACCTTCAATAAAAAACAAGGCGTTTTTATGCCGCCTACTTATATGCCCTACTCCGCCGGTTGATTTTTTTATAATTAAAATCCATCTACGTTCTTTTAAGTACCTGACCTGCCATATTTTTTATCTCTTCGTTGCGAACAGCAATTTTACCGTTGACGATAACGTGCTTTATGCCTTCGGGGTATTGATACGGATTTTCAAAATTTGCTTTATCCTGCAGTGTATCAGGGCTGAAAATAACAAGATCAGCGTAGTTCCCTTCCTTTATTATGCCCCGATTTTTTAATTTAATTTTTTCGGCAGGCTTGCCTGTAATTTTTGCTATAGCATCTTCCCAGCCAAGAAGCTCTTTTTCTTTGACGTATTCTCGTAAAAATTTAGGCATAGCGCCGAAATATCGGGGATGTACAGACATATCTTTTAATTGTGATTTGGGTTTAATACCTACACTATCAGAGCTAACAAATGAATCACTGTGTCTAATTCCCTCCTCTACGTTTTCCTCGCTTAAGTTAGGAGTAAATACTATTATACGATTTTCAGAAGCTAAAATTAATTCTATGGCGATTTGCTCAGGGGACTTCTCCTGATTAGATGCAATTTCTTTTAAAGTTTTTCCGGAATAAGTATTATCTATATCCCCCATAGCAACTATCATATCTCCTATAGAATAAGGGCTTTCCTGCATTTCTTCTACTATTCTCTTTTGATGTTTTTCATTGCGCAGATATTTAAATATACTCTTATTGCCTTCTTCTGCTACCCAAGCGGGAAGAAATCTATATAAAACAGAGGCGGTTATAGAATAAGGATAGAGGTCAAAATTAACATTATACTTTCCTGATATAGCGCCTATTACATCTTCATATTCG
Organism: uncultured Candidatus Saccharibacteria bacterium; assembly: GCA_964393575.1. GTDB lineage: Bacteria > Patescibacteriota > Minisyncoccia > Spechtbacterales > 2-12-FULL-38-22 > CAYMUG01. The sequence continues at coordinate 34,449 of CAYMUG010000002.1, forward strand.
TGCCAATAGTTTTTTCCGGCTACCTTCAGGTGCGAAAGTTGCATATTAACACTCGATTTTTCCGCTACCTCAAGTTGTTCGTTTGCAGCGCTCTTAAACGAATCCGACTCATTTCTTATGTGGCAGGAATAAAGGGCATTGTATTTTGAGACAAGCTCTGCTATTTTTTCCAGCTCATTGCGGTCTGCCGGTCGTCCGTGTGCGTATCCCAATCCCAAAGAAACACCGAAAGCCCCTTCTTCAAGAGCGCGCTCCATCATTAAAAGCATTTTTTTTGTTTCAACATCGGTAAGGATACGATGCTCGTCTCCTGCAAAAGCTCTGCGTATTGTAGAATGACCGGCCAACGTAGCTAAATTTATACCGAAAGAGTGTTGTTCTAATTCCTGAAGATATTCTTCTAAAGAATTCCAGTTTACGTTTATTTTTTGCGGGTTTCCCCACTTTTGTATAGAATTTACAAAAACTCCGTCCACAAGCGGAGCCAGCGAAGAGCCGCAATTACCCATTAATGCTGTAGTGATACCCTGCCTCAGTAAATTTTCCTGTGCGGGATTATCAAAAATAGTTATAAAAGCATCAGAATGGTTTAAAATATCAACAAAACCCGGAGAAACAATACAGTTTTCCGCATCAATTATCTCTTCGTTGGATCTTTCGCGTAAATTGCCTATGTTTATTATCTTACTTCCCTCTATGCGTAAATCCGCCTGATATTTTTCCTTGCTTCCGCTACCATCTATAATTGTTCCTTTTTTGATAAGCATTACATCTAAAAAGATTAATTATTTTTATTATACCAAACTTTATACATTCTACCCAATGCTGTAGATAAAATAAACGACCCTCCGACTTGAGTCGGAGGGTCTGTATTTATGACACAATAGTTATTATTTAACCTACAAGACCTATTATAATACCAAGTCCTGCGAATACTGCCGATATCACCCAAAAACGCATTACTATTTTGGGTTCACTCCATCCTATGGCCTGGAAATGATGATGTATGGGCGTGCTCTTAAATAATTTTTTATTAAATACTTTTCTCCAAAATATTTGCAGTATTACAGATGCCGATTCTAAGACCAAAACAAATCCGATAAGCGGAAGTACAAATACCTGGTTGGTTAACATAGCAATAACTCCTAATGTTACACCTAAAGACATACTTCCTGTATCTCCCATAAAAAATCGTGCCGGGGGTATATTAAACCAAAGAAATGCTAAGAGTGCACCTGCGACAACTATTGTAAAAGCGGCTAATTGGAACATCCCTGCTGCAAATGCAAGGATGCCGTAACTTGCAAAAGCAATCATAAGCACACCGCCTGAAAGGCCGTCCAGCCCGTCTGTTTCATTGGTTGAAAAACTGGTTGCGAAAATTATAAATATAAAGAAAGGTATATACCAGATACCTATACTAAAGTCTCCTGCAAACGGTATGTGTATTATATCCCAATCAAGTTTAGCCCAGAACCACCATGCCCCCACGCCGGCAATCAGAGTATATAAGAGCGCCCTTTGTTTCATGCTTATCCCCCCTCCTACCGGACCAAGTTTAAAAATACCCAATAAATCGTCAGCGAGACCTACAATTGCAGCAGCAAAAAGTGCGGTTAATGGCAAATATGTTTCTCCTCTATCCAGAAAATTAAACTCTGCCAGGGCGGACCCAGGAAATACTTTATTAATTAACCAGAATATTAATACGAGTATACCTACGGTGCCCCATATTAAAATACCACCCATTGTGGGTGTACCTGCTTTGTGTTTGTGCAACTTAGCAAATATAGGCGCATTAACGCTTTGTCTGATCTGTTTTCCCAGGTTGTATTTATATAGAAAATGCGTTAGTAGAGGAGTAGAAAAAAGAGCAACTACGAACGCAATGGTCCCCAGCCCGAACATTCGGGCTAATTCAACAATTTGAAGCTCCATAGATTTGTTCGGCTTCGCCTCCAAAAACATTTAACAATTGACTTTTAACTTTTGACTGCGCTCGCTTTGCGAGCGCCCGGAAAATCGCAAAACGATTTTGTCAGGAGTCAGATGTCAAATGTCAGCTGGGCGGAGCGAGCTTTATTCTTTCCAGATATACGCCTTTTTTACCCAGTTTAAAAGATTTCGTGTGGCTTCCACTCTATCCTTAGCGTTAAGCGTGGCTACTACCAAGTACTTTTGTTTATTGGGGGTTTCAGAAAGTACAGTCATAGAAGGACCAGCTTCTTCCGTAAATCCTGTTTTTCCGGCAACTACACCATCGTAAGCATCCAATAGTGCGTTTAAGTTTATCCAATAGTGCGTAATATCTTTATTGCTTACTTCCACCGTGGCGTTGGGTTGATTTAAAATCTCCCGTAGCACCTCGTTCTCCCATGCGGCGTACATAATCTGTGCCACCTCATGGGCTGTAGATATATTTTTTTCGTTTAAACCGGTAGGATCTTCAAAGGAGGTGTTCGTGAGGTTTAACTCTCCTGCTTTTCTGTTCATTAATTCTACAAAAGACGGACCTCCTCCGGAGTTATTATTTTCGTCATAATAAGTTTGGAGGGCAACACCGGCATCATTACTGCTTTCAAGGAGTAATGCTTGCAAAAGTTGTTTTGTGGTCAGCTTTTCACCCTCTATTAACCCCGCTGAATTTCCTCTTGTTTCTATTGCCTCTTCCTGTACTGTTATTTGTTCGTTAAGATCTAAATTATCCACTACTACCATTGCCGTTACAAGCTTAGAGATGCTGGCAATAGGTCTTGGTTCAGAAATATTTTTACCATACAAAATTCTTTTAGAGGGAACATCCATGGCAATTGCTGATTCTGCATTTATATCTTTAAACTTTACCCCCCAATTTCTTGCCGGTAAAAGTTCGGGCCGTGAATTAGCTCTTATAAAACCCGTAAGAGAAGTTCTGATTTCAGTTGTTTGAGGTAAAAATGCCGGTTTTGTTTTGTATTGTTCCAGGAACTTTTCTCTTTCAGTAAGGCGCAGACCTGATAAATGCACCTTCTCTCCTTCCGATTGTTTTTCTCCCGCCCCTTCTTCTGCCTGAGGAGCAACCCTAAGAGATGCAGCCCAATCTTTAACTGTTTGGTTGCCGTAATACAAAAACCCTAATAACAAAAGCGGAAAAATAACAGCAACAGTAATAATGCTGGCCTTTTTTCTGTGCCTTTTTATGATGTTTGTACTTTCTCTTACACGGCTTTTTACGAATCTGGCCCGTGCATCAGCTGAATATTTAAGTTTTTTTGTGTCCATTGTTATTTTTATCTTTTACTATTTTAAGCCCCAATTCTCTTAATTGTTCCGTGCTAACTTCATCGGGAGCATCCATAACCGAAGTTTTAGCAGCTCCTGTCGTGGGAAATGGAACAACCTCTCTAATGCTTGCCTCTCCCATCATAGCCATCAACCATCGGTCACTAGCGGCAATTCCTCCGTGAGGAGGTACACCGTACTTAAATGCCTCAAGTAAATGTCCGAATTTTTCCAGGGTTTCCTCTTTGGTGTGCCCCAAAACTTCAAAAACCTTATGAAGAATCTCGGGCTTGTGCGTCCTTACGCTTCCGCCGAACACCTCAGATCCATTTAGTACAAGGTCATATTGTTCGGCTTTAATATTTAAAATATCCTCTTCATTATCGGAATCTAATTTATTTATATCACTTTTATTGATTCCCGTAAACGGATGATGTGTGGAGCTAATTGAACCATCATCAAGTTTTTCAAACATAGGAAAATCCGTGATCCACACATAAGCAAGAGGGTCGTTATCTGCGGAACTTTTTCTTAAATCAGGAGAATCGGTGCCGTACTTTTCCATTGCCTCTGTATATGTAAGTCGCGGGAAAGGTTTTTCAGCTATTTTTTTACCTATTATCTCTTCTGAGACAAAGATAACAAGTTCTTCCGTTAACTGTAAAATTTCCTCCTGACTATAAAAAGCAACCTCAATATCAAGCTGCTCAAATTCAAGTAATCTATCCTGCCGCAGGTCTTCATCGCGGAAATTTCGTGCGAATTGAAAATACTTCTCTACCCCCGCAATCATCAACAGCTGTTTATATTGCTGGGGTGACTGCGGAAGCGCGTAAAACTCCCCGGGGTAATGCCTGCTCGGTACTAAAAAATCACGCGCGCCCTCCGGTGTGGATTTAGTTAATATAGGTGTATCCACATAGGTAAAACCTCTCTCGCGCAAAAATTCAGAAACCCCCGCCTTATATTCCTGACGAAGACGCAGCATTTCCCGAAGACGAGGACGGCGTAAATCCAAATATCTGTACTTTAGCCGCTTTTCTTCTTCTATATCGTAACCGTCTGTATCTAAAGGAAAAGGCGGGGTTTCCGCTTCATTGATAACTTCTAAGTCCTCTACGTTTATCTCATACTCTCCTGTTTTAATGTCTTTATTTACCATATTTTCAGGCCTCTTTTTTACCTCGCCTTGTACTCTTACAACCCACTCCTCGCGTATTGAATCAGCGGCCTCGTATGCATTATCTTCTTTGGGGGTTACAACAAGCTGCGCCATGCCTTCTTTATCGCGCAGATCAAGAAAAATAAGCTTGCCATGATCACGACGGGAATCCACCCATCCCGCAAGCGTAACTTTCTCGCCTTCCCGTTCTGTAATTTGGTTTGTATATATACGGTTCTCCATTATTATTTGTCATTAGTCATTTATTATTAGTTATCGGTTGTCTCCTCATTATGCGGTTGTTTTTCCGGAATTTCAATGATGATCGTGGTTCCTTCTCCCTTTCCCTCACTTTCCGCTTGTATTGTGCCGTTATGACCTTCTATTAACATTTTAGCAACATACATTCCCAAGCCGGTTCCGCTGGCTTGTTTTTCTTCTCCTCTGCCCCGCTGAAAACTTTCAAAAAGATTTTCTTTATCTTCCTTAGTAAGCCCTATTCCTGTATCCTGTACATAGATTTGCACGGTATTTTTAAATTCATCTCTCTTAATGCGCAGTGACACCCCTCCTTCCTCAGTGTATTTTATAGAGTTGTCCACTAAATTGCCTACCACCTGCTCTATTTTTTCACTGTCCACCTCTACTTCCACCGGTTCCTCCGGCTTGTTCCAGGTGAAGCTAAGCCCTTTTTCTTCTGCAGGTTTTTTCATTTCACCGACTACAGTATCTATAATTGCGCGTAAGTCCTGTTTTTTAAAGTTAAACTTAAGTGTGCCCTTCTCGGCACGGGACAAGTTCAAAAAATCTTCCACAAGACGTTGCATATTTTCATTGGAGTGGTACATATTATTTACGACACGCAACTGCTCTTTGCTTAGCTTTCCGAAGTCGCCCTCGCGAAGCATTGAAATGTATCCCTTCAATACCGTAATCGGGGAACGTAGTTGATGAGAAGCAATAGATAAAAATTCGGATTTCTTTTCGGATACTTCCTGTAGAGCATTTATTTCTCTTAATGTGCTTCTTACAAGTAAAATACTGATAATAATTACCAATATAAAGAGTCCTCCGTCAACCAAATATTCTCTGGGTGTATCAGCCAACAGCGCGTTAATGAGAAACACAATAATAAGAAGTGCTGCAAATAACTCTGTAGCTATAACTTTTATATTGAATAACTGATGTTTGAATATCGCATAAGCAATAGAGGCAACAAATATTAAAACGGATACATTAGCCACCCAATTCAATTCAAAAAAGCCGAAATGCGGAGGATATAGGTTGGTAAAAACGGACACCAGAATTGCCAGTGTTGTTCCCACCAAAACATATAAAGCCTGGAGTTTTTTTATACCGGAACTCCGGGTGTAATATTTATATAAAATCAAAATCCCGGCAGGAAAAAATGTTGAAAAATATAATATATATATCCACGAACCCCAGCCGAAATTTATTATATTTTGTCCATTTTCTATATATTCCCCTCCCCTGATTAATACATCCGGCCATATGAATATTACAAGCAGAGGTAAAAAAATAAGAGTTAAAAATATTTTTTGTTTTTTAGAAATCTTTTCTTTGGTAAATGAAAGGGTGAAATATACATATAATATCGGGATAAGCGAAGCGGTTGTATACAAAATGTGAGCCCAATAAGCTACTGCTTGGCCTGAATCAGCCGATTGGAAAAACAGCATACTCACAGACCAAGCTATAATAAACAAATCCATTACAAAAAAAACTCTTGCTGATTCTTCTTTTCTGTTTTTTATAAATGTAACAACTGCCAAAACTGCAATCGCAAAAGTTGCTACACTGATTGTAATGTTAATCAAACTCATATCTGTGTTGTATTAACCGAAAAACATTTTCCAGAGTTTTATTTTTTATTACACCTGTATAATTCTGGTATTCTCCTATTTGAAAATCAGAATTTTTAAATAATTTATCTAATTCCTCTATCTTTGAAAAATCGAGACGACCCAGAGAAAAATGTTTGTCGGTTTTTTGATTGATGGTTAGCAAGACAACTTCGGCAAGACATGAAAAAAGATCGTGTTCGCCGGCAAGTTCTATATTTGGCTTTACAGTAGTGTTGGGAGAATAAATTATCCCTGCCTCTGTTACAACAATGTCTTTTCTTTGGTTAATTACATCGGGATCAACATCAGAAGGTTGGGCATCGTCCACAACTATTGTGCCCGAACTTAAATTTTCTTTATGCAAAACAAATTTCTCCGCATTAGTAGCTGTAATGATAATATGTGCTTCTTTTATTTTATTAATATCAAAATGCGTGCTGATTTTTGTTCCCGGGTTTTGTTTTTTTAAACTATCTCTAAGTGCTTTGACTGTTTTTTCTTTACGTTTTACGTCAAACAGCATCAACCGATTGAATTTATAATTTGCCAAGAATCTTGAAACATTATTACCCACAGAACCTGCAGCACCAACCACCGCCACATTAAGCTTTTCTTTCTTTAATTCTCCGCGTTGAATTAAAGAAAGCGTTGTTTCTGCGACCGCCTTAACAGTGGCCGGGTACCCGTTTGTCAGTGAAACAGGAGATTTCTTTTTTAACGCGGATCCTCCTTTTGTAACCGAGGGAGTAAGAGCGCCTAACCCCGCAATTCTTGCTTCCATCTTAGACCCCAAACGTAATGCCCTGTGTATCTTTCTCGTAGCAAGGCGGCGGTTTTTTAATATCTGTTCAGGCAAAAGCATAATACCAACGGTCCATCCTGTATATATTGTGTCATTATAGTAAGCTTTGATTCTATGAACTCTAATCGGCCACATTAACCTGGCTAAAAAATGCAGGAGAAAATCAGGAAATGTTTTAAGCATAGGAAAATGTTTTTCAATATCTTTTCTGTGCCTCGGATGGATTATAAAGATAAAATCCGCGCGTTTTGATGGCGCCCGTTTTAACCCATACTCTATAAATAAATCCTCTAAGTTGGTTTTGAAAAATTTAATAATCTGTTTCATCTATATATTTGATAATTCTTCCACGCTTTTCCATACTTGAGCGCTGATTTGCTTGTAATCTTCTTCAGAAGAGTGAGTATATTTGAAAGGTACTCCGACCTTTATTGTAATATTCCTTTTTCGGAAAATTACTTCCTTCAACCTCATATTGATTCCGCCTTGAATATAAACAGGGATAACTAAAGGATTGCTATGTTTAATAAGATAACCAACACCTCGTCTTGCCTTTCGTTTGCGCCCACGATTAGTTTTTGTTCTGCGTCCTTGCGGAAACATACCCACCACGCCGTTGTTATGTAAAATTTGCAGCGATTCCTGCAATGCACTCTCTATGCCTATTCTCTTATCTAATTTTAAACTTCCATATATCCATATTATTTGACCCTTAACAGGCACTCTAAACAATTTATCGTGAGCAAGATGCCTAACAGGAAATAGGTTCGGAAAAGCAACACTCAGCATAAAAGGGTCCGCCCAGCTTACATGGTTTGATATTATAAGTACAGGTTGCCTGCCCTCTTTTAACTTTTTAGTTGTGGACTCATCTTCGTATACCGCTTTCCAGTTTAAAAAAAATCGAAAAATTCCCCGCGAGATCCTCCAGGTGGTTTTATACATAAATTTTGCTATCCAATATCTCATCTTTCGCAAACCTATTATTTTCTTACATTTTACCACAAACTATCCTAAAATTTTATCTGAAAATAGGGTTTTTGTTTGAAGTAAATTGTTTATCGTATGAATAGTTCCTCTATATTCCTCCTATATTAGTACTGCCTGTCAGATATTTTCATATTGATATATATAAATACCTTCTTAGTGGCATCTTTAACAAGCTATTGAGCTATTACGAGTATATTGACAAATATCTCTCGTTACCATTAAGATGATGGGGTGCCCTGTATGCGGACCTTAGGAGCGTGTCATGAGCGAAAACACCGCACACGAGACCGGTTCTACGGAGAACACCCTTCCTATTCTTTTCAACGTTGCCGAAAGGGCGACTGATGTTTCCGTAGAATCTAAGCGTTTCGGAAGCGAAAAAGACACATTCTTAAACGGCAGCAGCGATACGGTGTAGTAAACACTTAAGTACCTTTAAATAACGTGACATAGGAGGGGGTGCGGTAAATGCCGCGCCCCCAATATATGTACGGCAACCGAATGCGGAAAGGAGGGTACAGATTATACTTATTATTTCTCACCACGAAGACACACATACTCTTCATGTATGCGAATTATTAGATAGTATTTACGGCGTCGAATACTGCGTACTGGATTACAAGGAATATCCCGCTAACTTAAATATATCTTATGTTTTTGGGGCAAATAACAAAAACCTTCTCATTGAAATAGACCAAAATCGCACAATTGAATTAAAGGATATTCGTTCTGTGTGGTTTAGAAGGCCTACATCCCCCCTCGCCTCTAACAAGGTTGAAGATAGAAATATACGTCAATATATAGAACAAGAATCGAATGTTATGCTGTCTAATTTGATTCACGCAATACCCGGACAAAGATGGATTAGCAACCCAATCAATATGGAGCAGGCAGCGTATAAACCATATAACATCAGAGTGGCTCAAGAGATTGGTTTTGAAATTCCTGAAACAATTATTTCCAATTCTCCGGAAGGTGTAGAGAAATTTATGCACAACCTGAACTTAGAATATGTTGCACTAAAACCCGTGGAAACACCCTGGATTAAGTCAACTGACAATTCCTTTTTATTTTTTACAAAAAAAATACATAAAAACCGGATTTCGGAATGGCGAAAACAAATACAAGTTTGTCCGGTTATACTACAGGAATATATAGAAAAAAGCGTGGAGTTGCGCATTACTGTAATAGACAACCAGGTTTTTCCATGCGCGATACACTCTCAACGATCAGAACTCACCAAAGAAGACTGGCGAAAATATGACATTGACAACACGCCGCACGAAACATTCCAACTTCCGGAAGATATAAAACAAAAATGCGTCGCCTTGCTAAAAAATCTCGGGATTAGGTTTGGATGTATTGATATGATTTTAACCCCTGAGAATCGATATGTGTTTTTGGAGATAAATCCCGCCGGACAATGGCTTTGGATTGAAGAATTAACCGGTCTTTCCATTTCTAAAACTCTTACACACGCATTGGTTTATCCAACTGAAGCGTAAAGTGCCTAACCTGTCTCATCGACAGGTTTTTTATTATTGTTTATTTTTTATCTCTTTAATGTATTCATCTAATGAATTGAAGCCCATTTTTTTACGGCGAACATCAACATTCTCTTTGTCTTCAATGGGAAGAGGTTTTACCTCTCCGTCCTCTGTTTTTGTAAATTGCGTGCCATAGAGTTGCCTATCCCCGGAATTGACACGTACTCTATCTTCCAAATATGCAATTAGTTTTTGCTCTACCTCATCTTTGGGTTCTTTTTTCATTAAATTTAGAGCTTTCTTTTGAAACCTTACATCATCAGCGTGCTGAGTTAATAGCCAGGCATTTGTAGACGCTTCTTTGCCCACTTTAGATATTGTAGGCCACTCAATTTGGTTAATAATTTCCTTTACTTTTTTGGTGTGTTCTCGCGCAATATTTTGTATTTTTTTCATACATTCTTCAGTCATGCCTTTTTCTCTGCATTCCGCACGCATATTTTGATCTTTTTCAGCCATATTGTTTAATTGTTTAGCGATTTTTTGATACTCCATACGAATAACAGAACTTTGCAACAAAAATTTTAATTACGAATTCATTTTATGTATATCTGACGATATTTTCAATGTTTAATACGGAAAATCGCCCGCATTTGCGGGCGATTTATAATTATTATTTAGTTGAAGTTAAAGGAGCGGTTAAAATGGAAGCACAAAATGAAAACGCAATAATTGCCATACCAAGAATACCATAAGTTGCAAAAAGCGGCATAGGTGCCGTGGCAAGAACAGCGAATCCTATAATGCTTGAAATTGCCGCAGCAAGTGAAGCAAGCCCTGTTCCTTTACCGACAACCTCAAAAAGTGCATTATTCCTGTATCCCTTTTCACGGGATCGTTTAAAACTATAAGTAATATGCAGCGAGTAATCCACGCCAATGCCAAGTCCAACAGCAGCGATGGTCGCGGTGATGAAATTCAAATCAAAACCGAACCAGCCCATAAACCCGTATGTCCAAACAACAACAAGAACCATCGGAATAAGTGTTTTAACGCTGAATCTGAACGATCCTGATACAGTCCAAAGCAGGAAAAGGATAATTCCTACCGCGAGAGCACCTGTTTTGATAGGTTCATTGGTTACCGCATTCAAACTCGCCTCACGGGTAAACGGCGGACCTGTAATTCCGTAATCAATAGTAACGCGACGAAGCGGCCTCAGATCCCGCTCAAGTTGTTTCCGGGCAGCGGTTACATTCTTGAGTTCTTTTGTGTCCAAAATTTCAATGCCAATACGCATTGCTTCGTTTCCATCCTCTACTTCCGTAATATCAGGTTTTCCGTACGGCATCACCAGGTTTTCATTGCTATCACGACCTAAAAACGGATTTTCTTTAAGATTATCAAGAGTAGCACCAATAGCATTTTGTGATTCCTTGCGGCGGAGATCTTTGCCGTAGGCGTAGATAAAGGCCTCTTCGCCGCGTCTATCTCCCAGATGATCATCCACCAAATCCAAACTTTGTACAAAATTGGAATCCTGCATTAAGAAGTCGCTGGGACCAATGCTGCGTTCAACACGCGAAATACCGAAAACACTTACAACCGTTAATCCCGCTAAGGCGAGGATAACGATAAAACGAAAACGATAAATAGTTTTAAAAACAGGAGCAATCGAAAGAGCTGTCAGTTGCTTACGGGGTCGCTCTTTTTGCTTATCGCGAATAACAAGAATAATCGGCATAACTATACCCATAATAAAAAATGCCGCAAATGCGGAAAAGATACCCGTAAAAGCGAAGGAGCGAATTGCCTCAACATTTGAAATACCGTTAGCACCGAAGGCAACAGCATCGGTTACAGCAGCAAGTAAAAGTATTGCGCCTATATCAATAAAAGCACGGCGGAGCGCTGCTCTATCTCGCAACAACAAAGAGCGTTCCTGTTCATACCGACGAATCACATACAGGTAAGAATCAATACCGAGCGCCATAAAAGCCATTGGTAAAATAACCTTTGTTGTGATTGATGGTTTTATGAGGCCTGCGGTAATTCCGGGAAAACCCATAATCCAAACAAGCAATGCAGATAGTCCGACAAATGCTATAAATCCGATTCGCAGAGAACGCATTAAGAGGCCGGTCAGCACGGCAAGAGCCGCCAATAAACCTACATTTCTGAGAAGGATCGGGGTTGAAAAGCCCTCTTCTTCAGCTTCAAGGTTTAGGTCTATACCTACGCCCAAGAGATTATACTCTTCTCCGTATAGATGTTTTTCAATCTCGCGGTTAAACTTTTCTTTTTGCAAAATATCTTCGGTGCCTCCGAGGGTTCTCCGGAAATAACCGCCGCCAAGCTTATTACTATCCGCCCGGATAAAAAATTCATATAACGGCGAAACCCACTTCTCATCAGTTTTATATGCCTGTGAAGAAAGCCGGAGATGAAAAAAGTCCGCATGAGCGTTATCGGCATTCAGAATACTTCCAATAACTTGTTCCACCTTCGCGGGAGATGCGGACTCAAGAGATGTGCCTTGGCGGTGCAATTTCGCATCAACCGCATCCGCTATAGTGTAAAAACCCAGGGTACCGGTTTTTCCGATTTGAGGGTCACGGAACGGAACTAAAAACTCTTGCCCCAGCTCAGAATTACGCAAAGCATCCAGTTTATCTTTAAGTTCCGCTAAGGTTTTTTTCGTAAGAACATTTCCCTCTTTTTCGTTAAAAAGCTCATACGGAACCGCGTAAATCTCGGGAGGAAATTGCTTATCAACTTTTTCCTGCAAGTCAAAAACACGTCCCGGAGGATCCGTTGATGCTTCTTCTTGGTTACCGCTAATGCCTAATAATGCACCATAACCAAACAGTACAGTTAGTCCGAAAAATATTGCTATAATAAACTTACGGAGTCTCCATATTTTTCGCATGTATCCCCCGTTTCTTGTTTGTAAAAGAGCGTCCATATCATACCAAAATTAAACAAAAAATCAACAAAACAGCACTGCTTATCTAAGGGGTTGCATATAATACACTCATCTCATTAAAAAACAAATTGAATAACATTATTTACAACCTCCCTTGTCGCTTATTATATACACCTACATTGACATTGTATATATATAGGGTATAATAAAAAAAGTAACATACACCACCACAGCAAACTAAGGAGGTAAGACAGTGAATGATCCACCGAAAGCAGATCCCAAATCCTCTTATGATCATGGTTTTTTGAAAATTGCAGCTGTAATCCTTAACAACCATCCTCTTCCGTGGACAATTGAACGTGATTGGACTTGTGAAGTACATGCATCTGATGGTGCGATAGTAGCAAAATGCGACAGAAATAAAGAAGAAAAAGCGGAGAATATCATCAGTTGTGCTAAAAGATTATCCAATAACCAGACTATACCTATAAGTCTGATACACAGTTTGGACGATTTAGTTTTTGAGGTTTTCATACATCATAAACCACCATGGGAATATGATTCTGAAACGGGAAATTTGTTCGCGTCAGACGGGGTTCTAATAGCAGCTAATCTATCCGATGGTTGCGCAAGAGCTCTTTGTTACTGGGCTCAAGAGATGCAATATAAGTTAAGCAATTTTAATACATAAGAGACGACATCCTAAAGTTGGTGGTTAACACCCTCACAACATTCGTTGTGAGGGTTGTTTTTGTCTATAATTTCAATAAGCAACTAAAAACTATTGACAAATTATTTTTAATATATTATAATTAGGTAACTCAGTTGGTACGTTGACAAAAGAAAGGAGCAGGGTTGCCTAAAGTTCCCGCTCCCGTTGTTGTGGCGATCGTTATTTCAATTCTCGCGCTATGCGGTGCGGGATTTGTTGTTTTTAAGAAGAACGCTGAAGCCGAACAAGCTCGACTTCAGAATCAGCTTGAGCATTCGCAATCTCGAGCTGATACTTTGAAAAGCACTGTTGACGATATCTCCCCAAAGGTGAAGTCACTAAAAACCCGCGCCGAAGAGGCCGAAGAGTTAGAAAAAGAGAACTCCCGACTAAGGAAGGAGCTTAACAAAGAGAGAACAACCACGGAAACAACACAAACCAGAACGGAAGAAGAAGAGGAGAAGGAAGAGGAAGAGGTTTCTGAAACACCTTCCTCTTCATCGCCCAACCCCTCGCCTACACCGGAACCCAATCGGGTTCGCGGTCATGGCGAAAAGATGGTTTTGACGTTTGATGATGGAGGTGCGCCAAATAAAGTCACGGCCATTCTGAACATTCTGAACAATAAAAATGTTCAAGCTGTGATGTTCCTGAACGGAAGATGGGCACACGCCCATCCCGACTTAGTTCGCCGTATGCGAGCCGAGGGACATATCGTAGCAAACCATACTTGGTCTCACGCGAAGCTCACCGAACTTCCCGATGAGGAAGTTCGGAGGGAAATCCGGCGTGGCGCGCAGGAAGGTTCGGATCTGTTCCGCCCTCCGTACGGAGCCATTGATGCCCGTGTTCGCGGCATTGTGCAAAGCATGGGTCTTCGGACTATGCTCTGGGACATTGACACCCGCGACTGGGACAACACCTCGGCAGACGAGATTACCCGGATCACACTGAATAACGCCCGGCCGGGAGCTGTAGTGCTTCTGCATCTCCACGGAGAACATACCGCAGAAGCGTTGCCGCGCATGATCGACGGTCTGCGCAATCAGGGCTATACATTTGGCCTTCCCGCCCCCGAGAAGGAGGAAAGTAATGCTACGTAAAAAGTTGGTAGCTGCCATACTGATGGCCGTACTCGCAACAGCGAGTGCTGCCTCAGCAGCCCATGAGGTAATTGAGGCAAGCGACCTCCGGGAAGAGAATACTCAACTTCAGGATGAAGTTGAATCACTTTCCGAGGAGCGTGAAACCCTTGAACGCTTCGCTCGGCTCCAAGAAAAACACGAAGAGCTGAGCGGGAAAGCGAAGAAAACCGACCAGAAAGTGCGAGATCTGAAAGAGAAAAAAACAGGGCTTACGCGAGCATTGGAGGAGCACCGATGAGAAACGAATTTTTCGCTAGAGTCAATTTCTTCGTTGGCTTTACTGCAATCACGGCGATCATTGTCGCCGTTAGTGCCGCTTTGCTCCTCGTCACGAACGTCGAGGAGCCCCAACAGGCCAATGCTCAGCTAAAAGAGCAGAAGGCCGAGCTCTCTAGCAGCGTCAGCGAGATGCGCGAAAAGCATAAGGTGAGCGGGAAGCCTTCCCTCTCTCCTCAGGTTTCTGAACTCGAGGAGGGGGTTCAGAGACTTCGCTCGGAGGTCGGTACTCTTTCGGGGAAAAAGAAAAACCTCGAAAAAGAGGTTGCCGGACTTCGTGAGAATGTGCGCGAAGCCCGGGAAGCCCGGGAAGCCAGAGAAGCCGAAGAGAGGCAATCCCAATCCCGCCAGAGTCAGAGCGCTCATAGCGGTCGCACTCCGGCAAGTGCGCGGGCACTCGGCCGCCAGATGGCCGCCCAACGAGGTTGGGCAGGCCGTCAGTGGCCATGCCTGAATGAGCTCTGGAGACGGGAAAGTGGATGGCGCTATAACATCCAAAACCATACCCACCGGCGCCAAGGTCGAGCTATAGAAAACTCGGCCTACGGAATCCCGCAGGCGTTACCTGGCAGGAAAATGGCCAGCCACGGCGGCGACTGGCGCACCAACCCACGTACACAGATAGCGTGGGGGTTGGACTACATCGCCGACCGTTATGGAACGCCGTGCAACGCACTGGCATTCCATAACCGAAAAAACTGGTACTGACGCTCCAGAAGAGAGGGGGAGTCGGTACTCAGGTGAGTACCGACTCCCCCTCTCGACCTGTTCTTTAGTAAAAAGGTCCCCGCAAGTTATATACTGCGGGGTTTTTTATTTTGTAATAGTCATCGTCATAGTGATTTTATGTCAGTGTCAGTGTTGGTGCCTGCCATCTGCCATTGGTCATAATGGTTTTACGTCATCGTCATAGTCACAGTCATAGTGGTTTCTCACATCCCTCTCTTCCAGATCCTGTACTTGTCTACCGCCCAACTCAACCAATATTTATAATTTAATTTATAATCCCGCGCGTGAAGGTAGTCAGTTCTAAACCCGCCGAATCCTTTTTTGAACAAAGTAAGACCGTACCAGGGATGGCTTTTATTTTCCTCGTCTTTTGCAATACCCCAAAAGTTATAATATTGTTTACCTTTATTTTTAGCGTCCGTAATCGCACTCCACTGCACAAGGTGTGAGGCGGGAATTTTTTTATATTTTTCGTTTGTTGTATTCGCGCCATGGTGGTAATAAGCGCTGTGCCCGTAAAAAACAATAATAGCAGATGCAACGGGGGTATCATTGTAATAACCTATATAAATCCCTATACCCTCTTCACCGAAATGATTGATTTGCGCTCTTATAAACTTTTCCGAAAATGGCGTAAACCCGTGTTTATGCGCGGTTTCGTTGTATAATTTTAGAAAATCTTTAATCAAATCATCTGAAGTACCGCTTTTTACTTCCACCCCCTCTTTTTTAGCGCGTCTTACAAGGTTTCGCGTATTCTTGCGCATTTCCGCCATAAGTCCGTCTTCGGACTTAGATAAATCTATTGTCCAGGTAGTTTCAGCATGCATATAAATGGGTGCTGAACGATATCCCAATTCTTCAAATATCTCTCTGTTTTCTTCCGTATCTTTCAATAAAGGGCTTACTCTTATAAAACTTGTGTTTTCAGATTTTCCTAATTGTATAAAATAATCCGTAACTGTTTTTAGAATTTGAAATTTGTAATTTGAAATTTGTTTGTTACTTGTTATTTGGGATTTGAAATTTCCGTGTTCGCTTTGGGCGAACACGGGCCCGTGTGGAACAAATAAAAAATTACCGCGCCGCGCGTGCACTTTTACAACCATAGCAGCCGCTATAAGTTCTTCGTTTTTGTAAATACCTAAACGCCACACCTTATCCCCTAACCCGTGATTTAACTCTCCCCACGCCCACGAGTGTAGAAAAGAATGTTGCGTGCAGGATGTAATAAAACCATCCCATCGTTCTTTATTTTCTATTTCTTTTATCTCCAAATCCATTAAAATTTTAAAAATTTGAAAGTAATAATTTAACCAACCTGCCCGCGTCTTTTTCTTTTGTTCTTATATTTGTCGGCAGATTTAATATTTCGGATGCCGAGCGCTCTGCGTTCTCGGTGTTGCCTTTATAGTTTACCGCCTGTTTTTCCGTTCCCTCGGGCGCGATAACCTCTTTATACCAATCCCCTAAAATAAACCCTTTTTCTTTCGCGAGTTCTTTAATTTTTTCGGGATTCTTATGCATTACGGGATACCTTAGAAATATACTTCCTTTGCTATAATATTCCGGAATCTTAAAACCTTTTTTGTCTTTCAGGGCATCTTCATAAATACGGGCAAGTTTTTTTCGGTGAGAATTCAATTTATCCAGCTTATGAAACTGGTTCAGAGCAAGACAGGAAAGTGCATTCGGCATTTTGGCGGGGAAATAACTTGGTTTCTCCGCGCTTTTTTCCTGTTTGCTTACCGCAACACTTAACAACCGTAGTTTTTGAAGTGCAAAGAGTAAGTATTTGCCCAAAAAATTATATGTAGCCAGGATAAAGGGCGAGAGAATAGGATGAAGCACTTGTTGTATTGTCCACAACATCGCGGGATAACTTAATTTTGCGAATTCGTCGTCCAATTCATTCTGTATTTCGCTTTTATTTGCTATAACCGCCCCGCCATACACAGAGGAAATAACTTTGTCCCGGCCGAAACTAAAAAAAGCGGCATCCCCCATTGTTCCGACTTTTTTACTTTTATTTTCACTGTCCGCAGGCACATACTCCGCCCCGAGGGCGTGCGCACAATCCTCTATTACGGGCACCCCGTGAGCGTGTGCTATAGAGAGAATTTTTTCCATTTGAGCCGGGATACCGAAGGTGTGCTGTACAATAATTGCTTTTGTGTTATCCGTTATCTTTTTCTCAATGTCCTCGGGAAGAATGTTAAAACTCTTATCTATATCCGCGTAAACCGGTTTAGCTCCCGCCCACACAATCGGGTTTGCAACAGCGTTACATGTAAATGACTGAAGTATAACTTCATCGTCATCACCTATCTTCATCGCGCGCAAGAGTACATATAACGCGCTGCGCCCGCTATTGAAAAGCCATACTTTTTCCGTATTAAAATATGCAGCAAAACTATTTTTTAATCTTTCAGAGCAACTCCCCTTATTCCAAGCGAATGGAGATGAAAAAATTTTTAATGCCTCAGCGACATCATCTTTTTCAATATTAGGTGAGAGAGAAATGTGAACCATAATTTGAGATTAATCAAGCGTGAGCCCGTTTACTATATTTTGCGGCACGCGATTCTCTATGAGTATGATATCACCCTTATCAGTTAGTTCCTGTGCCTTTCTCAGGGCTTTATGCGCGTCGGGTATCGCAAAAATAGATCCTTTATCCATACCTACATCTATAGCTTCTTTATACATAACTTTAAAGTAATCAGTAGAAGTTAGAATAAAATAATCGCATATTGATGCAACCTCAGAGGCAATTCGTTTATGCACTCTCTCAGCTGCATCTCCTAGTTCTATAAGTGGACGTAAAATACATATTTTGTTATTGCCATTCATTGTGCGCAACACAGAAAGCGCTGACAGAACTCCGTGCATATTAGCGGTATAAGAATCGTCCAGTACGGTTGACTCTTTAATACCCTTTCTGGTGCGTAAAGCGTGCCGGCGGGGTTTAAACTCGGCTAATTTTTTCTGTATCTCATCAAAGGGCACGTCCAGCTCACGCGCTACGGTAACCGCTCCCATAATATTTATTGCGTTATGCTCTCCCAAGAGTGAGCTTTTTAGGGTGTATTCACGGCTATCCCCTTTTTCTTTTACTTTAATTTCAAGTCCCTGCGCAGTAGACGTGACTTTTTCAGCAAGAACTTTTTGTTTCGAGATGTCTATCGTAGGGTCTGTAGTATATACCCGCTTGGGAGTATTACATTGCCGAAAAAGAGACAAAGTATATTTATTATTGCCGTTAAATACAGCTAAGCCCTTCTCCGGAAGCGCCTCTATAAGTTCATATTTTCCTTCTTGTATATTTTTAAAATTACCGAACAGAGAAATATGCTGATTGCCAATACCGGTAAGAACACCTATTTGGGGTTGTGCGGTTTCCGCGCTTTTTTTAATTTCCCCTTTTTTATAAGCGCCCATTTCCGCTATAAATACCTCGTGCTCCTGTTTTAAATTTTTTAATATTACTTTTGCTATACCTATCTCGGCATTTACATTTTCCGGGGTTTTTATAGTTTTAAACTGCCCACTGAGTAAAGAATATAGCAGATCTTTCATTGTACTTTTCCCGTAGCTTCCGGTTATGCCTATAACAAGCAAATTTTTCATTTTTCCCCTTTTTTCTGCAGCACGTTTTAATGTGCGGTTTTTGAGAAGCGCGGCAAGCGGATGTGTTGCCAGGACTGCCAATGACACCCCCGCGAATAAAAGGATATCCGCCGCTATAAACCACACAAGAAGAAATTCTTGGGCGTATATAAAAACAGCAGCAGTACCTCCGGCATACAACAAAATAACTCCTGCGAAAACCAATATCGCCCGAAAAGTAAACTTCGGTATTTTTATTTTCTTTTTTTGTAGTGCCTGCAGTGTGCGTACACCAAAAAAACTATAAAAAAAGAGAATGACAGCAAGAGCAGCTGATTGGGCAACACTAAAAGGGAGAGATGCTAAAATCAGCATTCCGAGAAGCCAGGTAAGTCGTTTGTTCAAAATAAGTTTTTTAGAAGAAGGTTCCTGAAAATGAACACGCATTCTATCCGCACGGTATTCCTTAACCTGCCATAAATATATCCAAAAAAGAGCGTTTCTTAGCAGGACAACACTCCAGAGTAGAAATATTATAAAAAGTATAATAAATGACATTATTTTTCCCCTTTAATAAACAAAGAAATTTGTTTGGCAATTTCTTTCGGCGCCTTCAGGTTAATAGCATGAGGCATATCAGGAAACACGTGCATATGGGATAAAGGTATAGTTTGGTGTAACAAAAAACCATCCGAAACCGGAGTAAGTACGTCCTTATCCCCCCATAAAATAAGTGTATGTGTTTTTATATGGGGTAAGTACGCTTTTAATTCTTCCGCTATAACCCTCTTTAGTATTTCTTTCATTTTAGGGCTCGCTTTTTTGTAATCCTTTCGTGATGCAAACCGATGCCATATTTTTTTTACCGGTTCTTTGAATACAGAAAGCCCGGGCTTTGAAAACACCCAATCCCCCATTTTAGTCAAAGCTATAAAAAGCCGTGTTTTTACGTCTTTATGTCTTATTACTCCTGCCGCACTCATAAGCACTAAAGCGCGCAATTCTCTTGCGTTTTTTTGGGCGTATTTTATTGCTATTCTGCCCCCGAAAGAGTGCCCTGCCAGAACAAATTGATGTAAGTTAAGCGCTTTGGCAAAATTTCGGACAAACTCCATATAATCAGAAAGATTCCATATGTCTTCGGGTTCATCTGTTTGTCCGAAACCGGGCAAGTCGGGCACTATAACTCTGAATCCTCTATCAACCAGATGTTTCTGAGTTTCTCTCCAGGATTCCGTGGAGGCAGACCAGCCGTGTAGTATTAAAATAGGCACGCCTTCACCTTCTTCAACATAAAATACGTTTAATCCCTGTATCTCTTGGTTTTTTTCCATCTACTGTATTTTAAACCAAGCCCACACAAAGTACAAGGAGTGATTCACAAACTGCCATATTGCCATATTGATGCCCGCCGCCCGCTTCGCCGAACGAGGCGAACAGGCGCGCTGAGGTAATTTAATAATATAGCAATGTGGTAATTTATTTAGCTATGCCATTTTTCTTCCGCCCTGCCTTCTTTGTGGTTCAGATAACGCGCGAGAGTAAAAAAGACATCGGAAAGCCGGTTTACATATGACTGCACCATTTGTTGTTGAAGATCCAAAGAAACGATTCTCCTCTCTGCACCCCTCGCCTTAGTACGGCACAAATGTATAAGTGAGGCGGCTTTGGTGCCTCCGGGTAAAATAAAATTTGTCAGCTCCGGTAAATCTTTTTCAAATTGCTTGATAGTTTTTTCCAAAAATTCAACACGGTCTTCTGTTAGTTCGGGGGCGGGACTTGAATCTTCTGAGTCAGGTGCAACCCCTAAGCTGCTTTGTGCGGTAAAAATATCGCGTTGTATTTCTTTCAAAGTTTCATTTACTTCGGAATATTGAATAAAAGAATTAGCAACTCCTAAAAAACTGTTTAGTTCATCTAAAGCACCAAGCGCATGAAAACGCTCGGAATTTTTAGAGAACTTTTTTCCCATAGCTCCGAATAAATTGGTCTTCCCGTTATCACCTTGTCCGATATTTGGTTTCATAATTACAACGAATCGGTTTTTCTTGTTACTTATTACTATCAATTACCTTCCCCACAATATCAAGACGGGTTACGGGGCCAAAGTGCCTGCTGTCAGTGCTGTTTTTGTAATTATCTCCTTCTACAAAATACTGTGATCCGCTTTTACGAACTATCCTTTTCATCATTCGAATAGTTTTATTTCCGGGATGTTTAATTACAACTACATCGCCTACGTCGGGTTTTGTAAATAAATAAGCAAGGCGACTTACTAACACTTCATCCCCCTGCTTATATTCGGGTTCCATACTTTTACCCTTAACCGTATAACGAAAGATTGGAGAAAATTTAGAGGCCATTGTTTTGTTCACTGCGTTCACAAAATCGTAACCCGTATTACTTATTACGGCGAGCGTAGTAAACTTATTTAGCTTGATTCTCCATATTTTTACGGACCGCATCGTAATCATATCCTTCTTTTGTGCGTGCAAATGCTTCACCTACTTCATCCACACACTCAAGAAGATGTTGCGCATCTTTTTCTTCTACCGTTTTTTTTGCCTGGCCGGCGGCCTTTGTAGCCCTCCAGAATAAATCGTGAATATCGGTTCCCCCCGCTTCTTCCAGATGATGCGGTTTAAAGTAATCCGTCCAAAGAACCCACAAGTGATGCTTAACGTATTCTGCTCTTTCCTCTTTAATTAAAAGCGCGCGTTGCTTTTCTACATCACTTTCAGAATTATGATAAATTTTAACCGCATTATAGACGCTTTGCGCTTCAATGCGTGCCTGTGCGGGATCATATACTCCACAGAAAAGGTCGCAATGAGCATACACATCTCCTGCGTCTATTAGTTTTGAGATAAGATTCTTAAACATAATTTTGTTCACTGCGCTCACAAAGTAATAATGCGAATGATGCTAATTTTTATGCGAATGATACGAATTGTTTTTGGTTTAATTCGCGGCATTCGCATGCCTGCCTGCAAAAGCGAGGCGGCGGGCAGGCATTCGTGTCATACAATTCATGATATTCGCATTATTATAAAGCGAGCGAAGCAAGTATTAATTATAAAAATTGAGGTATAGTTTATGACTCAAGTAAATCTTCTAAGGCCTCTTTATCAAAACCAATGAGGACTTTTTCTCCGACCTGAATAACGGGAACTCCCATTTGACCTGATTTATCTATCATCTCCTGTCGCGCTTCCTGATCCTGAGTTACATCCTTCTCATTATACTCAATTTCGTTTTCTTTAAAGTACTCTTTTGCCATTTTGCAGTAATGGCATGTTGGTGTAGTGTATATGGTAACTTGTGACATTTTAATGTTTGTTAATTATAAGCTTTTTCAATTCTAACACATCTTTAATTTTAACGTAACAGCAGTTGAAAACTTATTCAAATATCAAACAACAGAATAACCCGTTTTTGTTAATCTGTTCTTTTGTTATTACTATTTTCTAATTTCTGCAAGCCTTGGCAATGTCGCAAAAAGGAGTTATAATTAAAAGCACTATGGTACAACTTACAAAAGAGGGATACAAAAAATTAAAACAGGAATTAAAACAATTACAGAATGAAGAAAAACCCAAAGTTGCAAAAGCTCTTGAAGAAGCAATAGCAGAAGGTGATTTATCGGAAAATGCTGCCTATGAAGAGGCTAAAGAAAAACAAGCAAAGCTTGAGGCAAAAATAAGCGAATTGAAACAAAAATTATCCACGGCTGAAATAGTGGAAGAAGAAACAGGTGGCACAGCCGGCGTAGGAAGCACAATAAGAGTAAAAGACGAAAATGGCTCTGAGAAAACGTTTAAGATAACCGACAGCGAAGAAAGTAATCCTATGGAAGGAAAAATTTCTTACGATTCACCGTTAGGAAAAGCGTTTATAGGGCACCAAGAAGGAGAAAAAGTTAAGGCAAATACCCCCGGCGGTGAAAAGCAGTTTGAAGTTCTGGAAGTGAAATAAGTGTAAGAGATTTAAATTTTGGGATATTACCTAAAAAAGGTCGGCTAAATCATAGATTTAGCCGACCTTTTTTATTTTTAGTTGAGTGCCGGCAACCTCACAAACCAAAGTTATATGCCTAATATCTCTTTAACTTCGGATAAAATTTCTTCGGGCACCGGCTCCTTTTCCGGCGCCTTTCCGGGATAACGCCATGCTGTAATTATTCTACATCGCCGATTTTTTGTAAGCTGATACATCACCCATATTTCCTGATATTTTTTTGATTGAGCGGGACGCATCACGGCAATTGTATTTGCAACAATACCCTGTTCCGTCCGCTTAGGAAAACGAATGACACGCTTTATCAGCTGCGGAGAAAGTCGGTAGTAGCGCATTTTGTATTGAGCATGATTTGTCCACTGGTATTTTGAAGGTAACTTTGAAGGCATATTATATAACGTTTCCGCGCTCTTTGTTTAAAAGTTGCATTTTCCGGTTTAATCCCCTGTTGTAACCTCCGACACTACCGTCGGAACGAATAACCCTGTGACAGGGAATGCGCGGGTTGGTGTTTTTATTTAAAATATTTCCCACAACCCGGAATGCTTTGGGGTTCCCCGCCCGCCTCGCAACTTCTTTATATGTTAAAACCTCTCCTTTGGGTATCCCGGAAACTACTTGTAAAACTTTGTGACTAAACGAAGGCATATAACTATTTATATGAACGCTGCGCTTATTGCAAGCAATCCGAAAAACAAAACAAAATAAGCAAAGTTTATTTTTTGAGCCAGTTTTAACAGCGCATGAATTGTTAAAAGCCCGAAGAGAAACGAGGATCCAAGAGCTACAAACACGGGTAATGTAAATTTAAATTCGGAAAAATTTAATATTATATTCCCCGCAAGGACCACGGGTAAGCTCATAAGAAAACTTAAACGCAAAGAAAGAACTTCGTTTACCCTGCTTAATAACAGGGCTGAAGTAGTCATACCCGACCTGGATATGCCGGGCAATACAGAAAAACCCTGAGCAATGCCCGTAAAAATCCAATCCTTCGCATTAATATTGTCTTTCCCGCGCAACCCCTTCTTTTTTGATACAAATTGAATGAAGGCGGTAAATAAAAGTGCAATTCCGACCAACAACATTATAGAATTACCTGTAAAAGCAAACTCTCTTTCTGCGACACTTATTCCCCATAAAATGATACTCGCAATAATTCCTGTAACAATAGTTCCTCCTATTAAAAATCTGAGTACAGCTTTTGTTTCCGGATCCGCATGTTTAAACATAAAAAGAGATCGCGTAAGACGCCATACTTCTCTGCGAAAGTATACCAAAGCTGAAAAAAATGTTCCCATATGTAAAAACAGTGCAACTCTTATTGCCTCCTCAAGTGATATAGGTTTGTTAAACAACTTGACCCGAATCAACGTTAAAATACCCTCCGAACTAATAGGAAGCCATTCTGTAATACCCTGAACTATGCCAAGAATTAACTGTTCCAACATACTTGCTTATTCCTGCTCTTGTTTGAGATTAAATTTATCAATCATATTATAAACAGCGCCTTCAGGAGTTAAGTCGGAAGACCACAACTCAAATGACTGAATTTTAAAGTTATATCCTTCGGGGGTTTTGCTTTTAAACTTAAACCGGGACGCAATTCCGGGATCCTTAAATCTGGCTATGGTTGCATGCGGAATTATACTTTTGTGTGTATTCAAATTTTGCGGAATAAACTGACTCAGGCGATCGCCGGAAAGGTTTACCAAATTTTTAAACTCCTCGGGCGCAGAAAATACAGTCCAAATCATACTCGGTGGACGATTCGGAGGAGCATATATTATCTCTCGCAGTTCAAGAGTAAATTCATTAATACCGGAAGCTACATCCGCGAGGGTATTTTTTATTCCATCTATTTTTTCATATTCTACATCTCCTAAAAACTGTAACGTTATATGCAGGTTTTTGTCGGAAGTCCATCGTATATTGTAATTTTCTCCCTCCTTTTTGAATTCCGATATATAGTTTTTTATCTCTTCCGGTATTGGTATGGCTGTAAATAATCTCATGCCATAGTTCTCGGCGAGGCGTTGAGTGTAACGAAACGCCGAGACTTTAGAATTATGAGCACCCTGAGGAGCGCAGCGACGAAGGATTGCATTCTCCTTCTATAGGCAAAGCGCGGTCTTCATATGCATCTTCTTTGTCTTCGGGGCGAACAAAATCGGCACGATCCGTATTTTCAAACGCATCAATTATACGTTGGTTTTTTAAATGCCCCGCATCAACTAACGACTGCACCATCTCCTTATTGCTCATTTTTTCTTATATAACCTCTCCGGCTCAGCTGCCCTGAAACGAAGAGGTTTATCCGCCCACTCACCTGCATAGTCTATTCCTACTCTGGCCAAACGTTCAATATTATTTTTTTCCGCTTCCGCGCTTCCCTCTTCAAACCATACCCCTATTTCTTTGCTTGCGGGTTTTCCGTTAATACTTTTATCTATATTAAAGTGTTTTGTGAGTTTCCCGGGGCCGTTATATTCCTCTATACCTCTTATTAAAACCGCAGATGGATACTCTATTTTATCCGTAACTACATTAAGCATCCAATGCACTCCGTAAATCAGATATACATAAAAATTACCCGGATTTCCGAACATAACTTCTGTACGTTCGGTTCTTCCGCGCGAGGCATGAGAAGCCTTGTCCTCCGGGCCGACATATGCTTCGGTTTCGGTAATAATTCCGCGTAATTCTTCCGGGTCTTGTTTTTTTACTAAATATTTTCCTATTAAATCGTGGGCCACCGCTTCAGCGGGTCGTGCGAAAAACGAAGATTTTAAAATGTTCTCGGTATTCATTTAGTATTCTATACTAAACTCTTCAAACTCTTTAACCTTTCCTTCATCAAAAGAAATATTTTCCACCTTTGCAAGACGGGACCCTTCTTTTGCCCATTCAAGAAGACGATTTAACTCCTCTTCTTTTCCCTCAGCTTCAATATATACAGAACCGTCTTCTTGATTGCTCACATAACCCGTTATCCCCAAACGTTCAGCCTGTTTTTGGGTTTCGGCACGGAAAAACACGCCTTGCACCTTTCCATAAACACTTATGTTGTAATGTTTTTTATTTTCTTGCATAAGTTGACATCTCCGTTTTTTTAGATTATCCGCTTATTTACTTTGGATGAGATAAATTAAATACCGCCACACCAAAAGCAACGCTGACGTTTAATGACTTTTTTTCGCCCTTCATCGGTATTTCCAGCACCTTGTCCGCTCTCTTTAAAATTCCCGGGGTCAACCCTTTAACTTCATGACCCACAACAAGAGCGATTTTTTTAAGTTCTTCGCGGGTAGGTTTGACTTTAAAATACGGAACAGAGTTTTTACTTGTCTCTAACGCATAAATACGGAAACCCTCTTTTTTGAGATTATCAAGGAGTATATGGGTTTTTGCTCCACGGGGAGAGCTTGTTGAGCTGCCCCGCTCCCATTCTACGTAATTTTCAGCCCCCAGAGAAACTTTGGTAAACCTGATGCGGGGTTTGCCTAGTTCATCGTAAGGGGCGGGTGTGTGTCCGCACAAGTATATTTTTTCTACGCCGGCTCCGTCAGCAGTGCGAAAAATTGAACCCGTGTTATGCATACTTCTTAAATTGTGTAATACCACAATCATACTTACAAATGACAAATGACTTATGACAAGCTACCATAAACTGTAATGCGTAATATGTAACAAGACCGAAGCGCCGAAGGCGCTTCCCGTACGGATTACTAGTTACAGATTACAGATTACGATTTTGTTTGATTATTCTCTTATTTTATATACTAACATATAAAACGAAAGCGGCCCGAAGAAGATCGGACCGCGTAAGTACTTGGACTAATTAAGCTTTTCATTGAACTCATAAAGCTTTTTGTTGAACACTGTATTTTTAAAACGTTCACCTTCGCCTTGAGTTTCAAAAACAGATACGCCGCAATTTACCGGTTTTTGTGATTTATTGCTAACATACTCCAAAAACGTAGTTTCATCCCACCATTCCAAAACCGCTCGTACGGCAAGTATTACAGTAAAATGTGAGATAACTAAAATGTTTTTACCGGCAAATTCTCGATTTATACGTTCAAGGAACATTTGCACCCTGTCAAGCAATTCGGGAACGTTTTCTCCGCGGGGAAATTTATAATAATACATTCCATCCCTCTCCCGTCTTAGCCGCTCTTCAGGATTAAGGGCAAAAAACACCCTGAATGCACCGAATGTGCCGTACTCATGAGCGTCGCCCGTACTCTGTTCACGCATAGCTTGAGCGGGTAGATAGGGTGCAGATTCTGACCCTAAAAGAGGCCAGAATGTTTGCATAACCGCAAAAGTTTGGCAAGCCCGCACATAAGGAGATACAAATACTACCTCCGGAGGTTCAATTATTTCTTGTAACACCACACCTGTTTTTTGCGCCTGTCGCTTTCCTTCAGGGGTAAGGTGTATTTTTTGATCTGCAACGTTTGTTCCGTACACTTTCTTTAGTTCTGCAGCCTTTTTTCTTGTGGATTTAGAATCCGGATCGGCCTCATATTCTCTTACAAATTTCTGATATAAGTCGGAATTAGTAGCTATTCTATCTGTGAAGTTAAGGTACGATTCAGCATGCCGAATTAACGTTAGTTGCGACATTATACCTCCTTCGGTCGGCAGGTTAATTGTATAATTTATAACACAAAGCGAACAAAAATTCCAGATTTGCCGTACTATTTTAATTTAGCGAAAAATATAGTAAAAAGAAAGAATATGTCTGAACAAAAAAAATCCGAAAAATCAAATAAACACCCTCCTCATATAGTTGAAGGAATACTTACAGTTGCCCAAAACGGCGTGGGGTATGTGGACACAGGAGAAGAGGAAAAGGAAGATATTCAAATTCAACCACACCTATTAAACACAGCTTTAAACCAAGATGAGGTGCGTGTTGCTATACTGCCAAAAAGTGAGGATGATACCAGAACTCAGGGAGAGGTTATAAAAGTGTTAAAACGCGCAAAAGATGAATTTATAGGCACTATAGATAAGAAAAATCCTGAAAAAAATTTTGCCTTTGTTGTACCCGATAACCCTCGTATGCAAACGGATATTTTTATTCCTGACGCGCGCTCCGAAGAGATAAAGCACAACCACAAAGCACTGGTAAAAATTACCGACTGGGGGTCCCCTAAAAAAAATCTTTCCGGAGAAATAGTAAAAGTTCTCGGCAAAAAAGGACGGCATGAGGTAGAAATGCAGGCCATTCTTTTGGGAAGCGGCTATCCTGCTGACTTTTCCGAAGAAGCTACCAAAGAGGCGAAAATAATACAAAAAGAGGCCAAACCTATTTCTCAAAAAGAAAAGGATCTGCGTACAAACCTTACTGATTTAACTATTTTTAGTATAGACCCGGAAGACGCCAAAGACCTTGATGATGCCCTTTCGGTTAAAAAAATAGAGGATAATCTGTTTGAAGTTGGAATACATATAGCTGATGTAACTCATTATGTAAAAGAAGGCACTGCTATTGATGTAAACGCCAAGGATAAAGGCAACTCTGTATACTTAGTGGACAGGACAGTGCATATGCTGCCCGAAGAACTTTCTGCGGATGTATGCAGCTTAAATCCGGGTGAAGAAAAATTGGCTTTTTCCGCAATATTTAAAGTTGACAAACAAGGCCACATTAAAAACAGATGGTTCGGCAAATCCGTTATAAATTCTAAGGCAAGATTTTCTTATGAAGAAGCGCAAAAAGCCATAGATACAGGCAAAGGAAAATACGCCGAAGAATTGCGGATCTTAAATGAAATAAGCAAAAATCTGCAAAAACAAAAAGAAGAACGCGGGGCACTAACCTTTGAACAGCCGGAAATAAAATTTGAATTTGATTCTAAGGGCAAGCCAATCCGTGTTTTGGAGAAAAAACTTCTCCCGGCACACAAATTAATTGAAGAATTTATGGTTATGGCTAACCGCGAAGTAGCTAAATATATTTATCAACAAGCTAAGAATAAAAGGAGTTTGGGTTTATATCGTATTCACGAACCTCCGGAGAAAAAGAATGTAATTGAGCTTATCGGTTTTCTGAACGCTTTAGGCTACGATTTTCAACCCCCAAAAAGCGAAAATATATCTTCAAAAAAACTAAATGAATTGTTTAAAGCGGTAGAGGGAAAAAGTGAAGAGTACCTGGTGGAAACTATGGCTATGCGGGATATGGAAAAGGCGGTGTACTCCCTTGAGGCAAAAGGACATTACGGCCTGGCGTTGGAGCATTATACGCATTTTACTTCCCCAATACGCAGATACGCGGATATGATGGTACATAGGATTTTACATGGTTACCTGGAAGAAAAACCCGTAAGCGCCAAGAAAGCTAAAGATTATAAAAAAATTACGGAAAACCTAAATCGAAAAGAAGCCAATGCACAAGAGGCAGAACGGGACTCTATAAAGTACAAACAAGTGGAATATATGCTTCAACATAAAGGGGAAACATTTAAAGGAGTTGTAGCCGGAGTATTTAAGTGGGGTATATTTGTACAGGAAAATACCACCAAAGCCAGCGGCCTCGTTAAAATTTACGACATGGAGGATGATTACTATGTTCTGGACAAAGAAAATTATGCGCTTCGGGGCACACACACCAATAAAAAATACACTATAGGAGATGAGATTAAAATAAAAGTTGTAGGCGGAGATACGGAGCAGAAAATATTAGATTACAAAATTGTTTCATAATCCGCCTAAAACCCAACCCGCATTCGGTTTTTTGATGACCTGTATTACTTTACCGTTAATTATAAAATTATCGTCCGGGTGTAGGTATATAGGCGCATAGTTTTGCGTGCTTTCCGAAACAAGAATAACGCGGCGCTCTTCTTTTATAACTCTCTTAATTGCAGCTACTTCATCCACCGCAGCTACCACATAATCGCCGTTTTTTATATCTTTAGAATCACCGTCAACCAGAATATAATCCCCATCTTCTATATTATTTTTCTCAGAACCAACTTGCGCCTTGTTCATTGAATCACCCTGCGCTTTTATTGCGAAAATTCCTTCTTTTTTAGAAAGTAGTTTATCCGATACATTAAGAAAACCTTCAAAAGATTCTTCCGCTAAAGATACGGGTGTTCCGCAGTCGGCAAGGCCTAAAATAGGAATCGCGAACACGGGAGTATTTTTAATCCGGCCACGGCGGACGGGTTTTATATTTTTCTCGTCCCGTAATATAAAACCGCTTCTTTCAAGCTGGTTTAAGTGATGGCGAACATTGTTAGGGTGAATATCGCCCGCGAGGCGCCCTATCTCCCGCAAACTTAGTTTACCTAAATCTTGTGTATTTGCTAAATTTAATATTTTTTCCTGTATTTTGTGCATATATTTTCATAATAAAAAAACCTATAAATCTGTCAATATTGTCAATTGTGGAAAACCGGAAAATGGTGTGTTATACGTCAGCCTACCTGTGCGTTTCCGCACGCAGACAGGCGCGGCGCGTTGCGTTATACGATGTGCGT
>CAYMUG010000002.1:65031-71140 GCA_964393575.1 uncultured Candidatus Saccharibacteria bacterium
CCTGTGCGTTTCCGCACGCAGACAGGCGCGGCGCGTTGCGTTATACGATGTGCGTCAAGCGTAAAGTTTTTGGAAACGCATTTCGCTAAACGTTAACCGATACGCACGGCGCCAACGATTAACGCAAGACGCAGAAACCGGTTTCCGGTTTCAGTTATTTCCGCGGGGTTGCTGTATAAACTACTTGATGTTACTGTGCGTGAATAGACTTAATCTTAATTAAAACAATACTATTATGGAAGAAGAATTCAAACAAAATAATACAGAAAATACTAATAACAATCAGGATAAACAAGCGGCACAAACGCCGTTAAGCCTGCTGAAAAATTATGTTTCCGGCAACAAAAAAATTGTTATTTCTACAATAGCAGCTCTGTTTCTGGTAGCTGCCGGAGGGATTCTTGCTGTAAATTCGGGGCAAATTCCGGGCCTGGGAAATTCATCCGATGGAAAAGTGGTGGCCCGTGTTAACGGTGAAGAGATAACTAAAACCGAGTTAGATTCATATTCCCAACAACTTAAAAGTCAACAACAAGCTGCACAGGTTCCGGAAGACGAATTGCGTCAACGCGCACTGGACCAACTTGTAAATCAAGAGGTTCTATCACAAGAGGCAAGAAATTCCGGAGTGAGCGCCGGCGAACAAGAGGTACAAGACCGAATAGATCAAATTTCGGAACAATTTCAGGATGACTCACAATTTCAAGACAGATTAGCGCAAAACGGTATAACCGAAGAAGATTTGCGCAGTGATATAAGAAACCAAATAATGATACAAAAATACCTTGACCAGCAAATAACCGACGAACAAACAAACCCTACTGACCAGGAAATAGAACAGGCATACCAAAATCTCAGCGACCAATCGGGAAATCTTCCTCCTTTAGAGGAATTACGCTCTCAGCTTGAACAACAAGTGAAAAGCCAAAAACGAAATGAATTGGCAATGAACATTATTGAAGAACTAAAAGAAAAAAGTGAAATAGAAATTCTGATATAAGCCTTAATGGTTAAGCAAAATAAAAAAACCTGCTTACACGATAAGCAGGTTTTATATATTAACCTGATAAAGTCCTTTTTTTTCTTTTTTTAATAAACCTTTCCAACTCCTTGTATGAGTAAGACAGGGGGTCGTTTAAGAGAAATTTTTTATTAAAAAACATAACCTTGTGCCAATCGACTGTTATGTGATTTTCTTGAATACCAAATCCGGGAATTTGTGCCACAACCTCGGAAACAAATTTTCCTCTTAAAAAAGCTCGTGTATCCCGGGGCGGTGAAGATATACTGTCTTTAATTTCTTCTGAGCTGACAATGCGCTTAGAAGCGAATGTCTCCTCAAGTCTGCTGTATATTTCTCTGTTTACAATTTCATGATAAAAGACATCTCTAGTATTTTTGATCTCAGATGCTTTCTTAGGTTTTTTAGCTGCTGAGCGTTCTGATATGAATCTCTTAGTAGCCCAATCCAAATTACCTAACATCCAACCTTCGTCATTCCTCGCAATAGCGTTAAGGGCTTCCTCCCATAAATAAAGAATTGCATACGCCTCTTTTCGGGATTCTTCTGAGTTGAAATTAGTCTTTTCTACATATTTTTTCGCTTTATCCAAATATACCTCCTGTACATATAATGCGCTAACCATTTCTCCGTTTTTCATACACACAACGGGGCTTTTCCCTAAATTCTCGCCATCCTCATTAACTTGGTGGAGAGTGTCAATCGGATCATTTAATTCCAGATTGTTAATATCACGCTCATCCTCCAACATAGAAAGCAATATATGCATAGTTCCTGTGCGTAAAAATATTGTCGGCTCAAGCATATTAGAATCTCCGCTTTGAATTTGAAGGCGGCATCCTTTAATGTTTTTTCCCATATGACTCTCTTCTCTATCTCTTACCATACTAACACCCGGGTTATTTCCGCCTCCGAAAATGTATTCTACACCAAGAGCGCGCGGTGAGAATATAAACCGACCTCTGGGGGTATACCCGCCGGCGCCGCAAAATATTTGGCGTGTTGCCAAAAAGGGTAAAATATGTTTCCTAAATCTCTGGCTAGTAATATTACTACCATTAACCACGTCGGCACGGTCGAAATAATGCAGGAAGTAGTTTTCATGACAACCGAAAGTACAAAATGGTTTGTCTTCGTATAGAAAGTAATCCCCTAGAGATGAAGATGGTGCAAGGTTGTGTTTAAAGAGAAGCATATTTGTGCCTTCAATAGAGCGTCCGAATATTTCTGTGCAAATCCACTCTCCCGCTTTCTCGTGCGCAACGAGGTCCCGCACCCTCCTGCACTCGGGGGTAGCGTACTCCGGGTGAGCGCCTATATCAACATATACTCTTGCGCCATTGGAAAGCCATATACTATTGAAAATCGAGCAACCGGGTATAATATCCCGTAATAACATTTTGTGGCGATGATTTACGTGATGGAGTATATTTTGCACCTTTTTGGCTTCATCGGACGAGTCCCGCTCTATGATAGGGGTTCCGTCATCAGATGAAACAAAACGTTCGCCGAATTCAGTTTCTGTACCGAATACTCTGTCTTTCATATGCGCCTCCTTTCAATATCATATCGACTGTAGTGTGTCATACCTGCCGATACGAAAAACATGTTAATGTTGTAAAAGTTCTTGAATGTAAATAATACCAAATTTTTTACATTTTATAAAGAGTTTGACTGCATAAAAGTATCGTAACCGAACAACAGGGGTCGGACCCCTGTTGTCTGTTTTCTATCACACAAAGTGAATTTAAAATCCCATCTGCGTATAATACACAGATGGGATTGAAGAACTAAAACCGAAAATTAGAGTCGTAACCAAGAATCCATTCAAGAAGAGCCATGCGCAGAGGCAGTCCGTATGCTGCCTGACGGAAATATGCCGCTCTCGGGTCGCTATCGCAATCTTCTGTAACTTCTCCAACCCTCGGCAGGGGGTGAAGGAGAATCGCACTTTGCTTCATGAGAGACATTTCATACGGGGTAATTACAAAATCAGAATTTCGCCCTTTCTCATGACGTTCGCTCTGAGTTCTGGTCCAGTAAACAACATCCGCAAACGGTAAAAAAGAATTAAGATCATCGGTTTCCTCAAAATGGATATTGTTATCCCGCAAATATCTCTTTAAATCCTCCCCTATTGTGAGTTCCGGTGGAGATACAAAAATCAGGTAGTTACGTTCATATTTACTCAGAAGTCGCGCTAAGCTTTGCACTGTACGGCCGTATCGTAGATCACCGCCTATTACAACGGTTAAGGAAGACATAGAGCCCACTTCTTGTTTGATTGTATACAAGTCAAGTAAAGATTGAGTGGGATGCTCCCCGGCACCATCACCCGCGTTAATGATAGGTACAGAACTAACCTCTGCCGCGCGGTGCGCGGAATTCACCTCATCGTATCGCAGTGTTATAACATCGGGGTAGTACCCGCATAGAACCTGTATTTCGTCTTCCAAACTCTCGCCCTTCATCGCGGAAGAAAACTTTTTTGCGTGAGACAAATCCAACACATTCATTCCCATATACTTGCCCGCCAGTGAAAAGGAAGCGAGGGTTCTTGTTGAGGGTTCCCCGAAAAGATCAATTAAAACATCGCCTTTCGCGTCCCAAACCTTACTTTTGCGCAAATTTTTACTTTTTAGTATATCCTGTATCTCGCGAGTACGATTAAAAATCAAATCAACAAAATCTTTTTCAAATTGCTCCGCGCTTAGTATATGCCCCGGTTCCTGAGGTTCTTGTTGCACGGTTCTTTTCCTTTCTTTCGTGATTCGCGCCACAATAAATTTATCACAGTTATGCAAATATAGCAATAATTATATGATCCAAACAGCTTTTTCTAAATTAAACAATAAGCCCTCCAACTGACGTTAGAGGGCTTAAAAGAGCTTTTTCGCTCAACAGAAGCACAACCGGTGCGGGGAATATATACTATACTTTTATCCCGGGGTTTTTGGTCCTATAAGTGGCTCACCGGGTAAAACCGGATTTGTGACAGTACATCCGTACACTCCCCATGCCTTAGCAATGTTATTGCCTGCGTAACCGCAACCGGGGCAGGAGGCATCTTTTTTCTCTATAACATGAGGCACTTCGTTGTCACGCGGTGCTCCAACATAAAATTCAGCTGCTGCCTCCCACTGTTGTCCGCATTTTCTGTCTTTGCACGCAAAAAAAATAACTGTGTATTCCGGCCTGAGAATCCTTCTCCAGTTTCTTTCTTCCGGTTCGGGCATAACCACTCCTTCGTCTGTCGGATAAAAAAATAGTATCACAGCGCTGGAAATATATCAATAAATATGGCTTTATTGCTACATTAAGGGTTATGCGGAAACCCTGATCCTTGTTATCGACAACAGGTTTGAGTGCATAATTACTATATTTTTAAAAATTTTTTATTTTTTCCCGCTAAGCTTTTTCTTTAATTTTTCCCTGCGCTTTTTTCTTTTCCGAATTTTTAAGAGGAAAAGTGCGGCTACAAGAAGACCGAGCAGGTAAAGAAGAAACCTTGTCTCCAACAGCCAAATCAATGCCGAAAGCCCCCACGAGGATAGATCCCGTATTATTAAATTTTTATCTTTTTCCTCTCCCGACTCTTCCTCTGATTCTTCTAAAGATCTCCGCTTATCCTTAAGGGCGTTGATGTGAGAGCTAAGAAATTTATCCACCCTGCTATCTGCGTTTTTTAGGGGCTCTTTTACTACTTCCGGCGAGGATTCTATAGCGTCCTCTACCGGTTTTGACTTCTCTTTTTCGCGCTCTTCCTGTTCGCGCTCTTCCCGGGCTTTTTCAAAATCTTCTTCTTTGTTGGGTTCTTTTTCGTTCGTGCCGAGCTCTTTTTCTCTCTCATCAGAAACCCCATCACCATCCGTGTCTTCGTCTTCCGGGTCGGGTATGCCGTCGCCATCCGTGTCTTTTTGTATCTCAATATTTCTTTCCCGGGTTTTGCGTGATGTCATATCCGGCCCCTCGGAAGGCGCCCCTTCTTCCGGATAACTTGCGCGTGAAATTTCAGAGGTAATCTTAAAATTTCCCGCCTCAGCTTTCCAGTCCGTCCAAACGCGCTCAAGATCTCCGTTTTTCTCAACCATAAATTCGCGTTCCCCTATTTTTTCTCCGTTTGCTTTAAACACAACAACACCTTCAATATCCCAGTCCGTACTGTTAAAAACCGCAGAATAAACCCGCACGTCGTCTTCCGCGAAAAACCGGTCTTCCGAAAACCATATATTGCCGGACAAAAATCCCGCCTCAGCACTTGCGAATCCGACATATCCGAAAGTAAACGCGAAAATTATTATAATAAATAAAGTATTTCTCATATTTCCATTATACTATTGCTTGGGCGGGAATTAAAAATTGACTGCCGGCCGGCAGTCAATTGGAACTATTTACATTTTTAAATTTAAATTGTCTTCACTAATCCCCTGCACAGATAACATCCACCCTCTTTGATGGTATAGGTTATAATATTTTCCAGCTTAGCTAATTCGTGCGGGTAATCGTTTTTTATGCGTACAGACAAATCATTACCCACCCGGGTAAGACTGAAACGCTCCGGAAAAACGGTTTTATCTATATATCCATAAACCAAAAGTTGGCTTTCAACGCATTTGAACTCAGGGGAGCGAAACAGGTCGTCACGCGGAGTGACATTCATAAGCTCTCCGATGCCCATAAAATCGTTATGAACCAATGTCTGCCACACGTAGAATTTCAGACGTTCTCTGGGCAGTGATGAGTGGTATGAACTATATTGAGTTTCATCGCGATACGCGTCAGCCACCGCTTTTATTATAAGAATAAACATTTTCCGGAGGTACTTTCCGGATTCCCTTCCCCGTAGATCCTTATCCGTCGCGGGCCTGCCCATAAGGCTCCTCCTTATATAACGGCGAAAAAGGTACCGAATAATATATTAAACCGTATAGCACCCGCGGTCAAATTTAAAGTTGCATATATAGACAAAAGCTTTATACAATGTTAAAATAAAGTGAAATGAAAGACCATAATATTCCGGGGTAGCTCAGTGGTAGAGCAGCTCGCTGTTAACGAGAAGGTCGGGAGTTCGAATCTCCCCCCCGGAGC
>CAYMUG010000003.1:0-37942 GCA_964393575.1 uncultured Candidatus Saccharibacteria bacterium
CGGAGCTGAGAACTTACAAGCCCCATTCAAGGGGCTTTTAAATTACTTTAACTTTCCGGGGAGATTCGAAAGGCGGACTGAATCGCCGCAGGCGATGAGGGAGCCCGGGCAGGAAGCACTTAGCGAAAACGAGCCGAAGGCGAAGTTTGAGCTTAGTGACTTGACGCCGAATCTCCCCCCCCCGGGGGAGCAAATATAAAAACGGGCAAAATGTCCGTTTTTATTGTACCTAAAACCCTTTTTTACGATATAATGAATAGAGACCGATTATACTTAATATAAAAACATATGGGAATTATACTTTGGATAATATTTGGCGGTTTAGTGGGTTGGATTGCCTCTATGGTTATGGGCACTAACGCGCAACAAGGCCTACTGGCTAACATCGTTATCGGCGTCGTTGGGGCTGTAATCGGCGGATGGGTTGTTGGTATTTTCGGAGGAACAGGAGTTACCGGCTTTAATATTTATAGCTTTTTAGTTGCTATACTTGGCGCGGTTTTACTTCTTTGGGTTGCCGGACTTATACGACGCTAAAAGCTACAAGTTAATAAAAAGTTCGGAATTTGATATAACGAATATAAATTGGTTACCACAATAATTTGTGGTAATTTTTAATTAGTTCGTGGCTCGCGAAAGGAGGGCGCCATGAGAGACAAAATTTTCGAGGTATTTTTAGCTATTGGTATGGCGATTCTATATGCCGTGCTATATGCGGGGTTTGCGTTTATTAGCTTAGAATGGATTTTCCCTTTTATGATTGACCACACTTTCTGGTTTGTTGCATTAGCTGCTACAGGTGGCGGATTAATAGGTTCCTTAGAAGTCATTAAGTTGCTTTAAGCAACAAAATTGGAGCTGTAGCGGGTACAGAATTGTACCCGCTTTTTTATGTCCAAATTTAAAATCTAACTTCCACCCCCTCGTTGAAAGCGCACAACAAAGAATGTCCCTGTCCAGGAACCTATTACAAGCGGAATAAGATATAAAATATTCTCTGTAAAACTTATAATACCGAACGCGATAAGTATGTATACTATAGCGCCGGAGGAAGCTGCTACTACAGGGCGTTTTTGCGCAACTGCGGCTGTGTAGTGCGTGTTCAACGCGTCAATCACTGCGTACGCGACAAGAATACCGATTGCAATGAAAAAATTAAACTCATTCCACAGCTTAGGAAGTTCTATATAAAAAAATTCGCTCATAATTATAGTGTACCAAATAATCACACTGGATATTAGAGCTAATTTATGATAATTTAATTTTAGTTCCTAAAACAGGGAGGAAGCTATGGGTGCCGGCAGGAAGATTTTCAAAAGTGAAGAGAATAACC
Source organism: uncultured Candidatus Saccharibacteria bacterium (assembly GCA_964393575.1). Taxonomy (GTDB): domain Bacteria; phylum Patescibacteriota; class Minisyncoccia; order Spechtbacterales; family 2-12-FULL-38-22; genus CAYMUG01. The sequence goes on from CAYMUG010000003.1 coordinate 1,334, forward strand.
CTTTTCTGGAAAACCAGATTAATGCTGCTGCCCGGACTATCTCTTTAGTCGGTAAAAATAGAACCCTAACTCTGGATGATGTATTTCGGAAATTGGCGGAAGCCGAACGTGAGACAAACTTTGTTTGTGGTTTTGTTGAGTTATACGAAAAAAATAAGGAATATATAGACCTGCTAAAAGAGCACCTTGTCTATAGAGGGTTTGTTGTAATAAGTTCAGACAACCTTGTATCGCTAACTCAAAAAGGTAAACAACGCGCCGAAACTCCCCTGCCTCATCAAATAGAACAAAGTCTTTAGTGTGTACATGCGTGCTGATAACCCCATGCCATACCATTATAGGCCCTGCTTCACGGATAGCATGTTCTGACCTTTAACAGTATCCTCTTCAAAAGCGCTTAATCCAAGTCCACACCAAAAAGCCCACACGCTTTCTGCGGTGTGGGCTTTTTTTGATGACATATTGAAGTAAAACTTCAATATGTCTTATGAGATTGGTGTTTCAATCTACAAACAGCAAAACAGAAGGATGGTATGCTTCCGATTTCGAATTATTTCAAATCCCAGGAAGCGGTAAAACCGGGAAGGTTGCCATCATTTGGAATGACGACCGTAGACCAGGGCTGTAAATCAGATAGAGTTCCGGAGCTTGTCACTTTCATATAACCACTGTTTTCTGCGGTTCCCGCAAGCCCTCCGCGGGTTTCACTGTGAACAATCCACTGTGCGCCTGCCGCAAGTTGCTTCTCTTTCTCTGCTACAACAGAGCCCTCATTATCATAAAATGAAAGAGTTACTCTCTGTTCGTTGGAGCCGGTATTATTAATACTGACAAAGGTGTACTGTCCCGGAGCAATCCCATCCTGCCAGAAGGAGCCATACCACGCAGCATGTTCTTCCTCAAACGGTGGGGGTGTTGATTTTGTTGAACGCGAAGGACGCTCTTGAGCGTTGAGGAATCCTCCCGTAAAAACGAACAACCCGGCTATTACAAGCATTGTTACAAAACTGCCTGCAAGTGCTGCTGCAAGATATTTCGTGTTATAAGAAGCTTTAAGCATAGTATTGATGATTTAATTATTTATATTATTTTTCGACCTTTCCGTGTTTTTTATATTTTGTGATTTTACCCTATCATAGCAAATACGCGAGTCAATCCGAAAATCATAACCATCCAAGACACAGTATAGTTTTATTTCATATTCCGCTCTATAATATTGAAATCAAAATCCAGCAAGACAACCGGGGTCTAACCCTCTGCTTATTGTTGCAACTATATAATATATGCTTTATAATATTGGATGGAATATTAAGGGGTTTTAAATAAAAATAAATATGAACTCAGTTAAAAAAATTAAAGAAGCTGAAAAACAGGCCGCAGATATAATACAGGACGCCGAACGAAAGGCCAAAGATTCTGTTGCAGAAGCCAAAAAGGAACAAAAAAATCAAATTGAAAACTTTAAACAGGAACTGGAAGAAGAAAGGAGGATTATTTTAGAGAGAGCGGAAGAGAAGCTTAAAGAATCTTTTAGAGAAAAGGAAGAAGCAAACAAAGAAAATATAAAAAATATTCGGGGTAAAGCCGGGCAAAACAAAAAAGCGGCTTTAGAGTTTGTATATGGCCATATTGCAAATGCAGAAAATTAGGATTTTTGCGCACACGAATGACGCAAAAAAAATGCTCAACATCGCCCAAAAACACGGGGCTATTGAGTTTAAAGAAGTGGGAGACGGACAAAAGACCTTAGCCGATAACCCCCCAACAAGCACTTTTACTGAATCTCTTCCTGAAGTAGAGAGGGCTTCTGAATTTTTAAAACAATATTGCCCCCTCAAGAAAGTGAAAGGAGATGATCTCGCTTTTACGGAAAAGGAGCGCAAGCAACTTTTATATGAATATGATTGGCGCTCCGTTGTTGAAAATACATTGCATCTGCAGGACAATATTAGGCAATGCAAGCAGAAAATCAAAGAATTGCAGGAAAGAGAAAATAGTATAACCCCATGGAAAACTCTTCCCGTGTCTATACCTGACGAATTGCATACAAAAAACACAGAAACCGCCCTCCTTATAAGTTCGCGGGCAAAAAAGGACGCGCCCGGGTTGAGGGATATTTTAAAAGAAAAAGATATACCCGCCGAAATTATTTGGGAAGGGGGTACAGACGAAAATAGCCGGGAATCTTCTGGAGGCAGGCATGCAGTAACGTTCCTTAAAGAACACAAAAATAAAACATTAGAAGTTTTAAGGGAAAACGGGTGGGACAGTATAGAGCTTCCGGACCGCGGGGAGACCCCTGCTAAAGACCTGGAGATAACAAAAAAGGAAAGAGAGGAAAAAGAAAAAGAACTCGGATTGATGGAGGATAAAGCCAGAAATCTCGCAGGCGAATATACTTATGTGTTACTCCTCTCCCTGAAAGATATGATGGCGTGGGAAAAAGACAAGGAAGAGGTGACATCATTAGCGCGAAAGACAGATTCAGTGCTTGTATTTGAAGGATGGTGCCCGGAAAAGAAGCTTAAGCCGCTAAAACGACAGCTTAAAAAAAGCGTAAAAGCATGCCATATACAAGAAATCAAGCCCCGCAAAGGTGAAGTTCCCCCGACAGAGATAGATAACAAATCCTGGATCAAACCCCTTGAATCTGTAACCCGCCTCTACGGACTTCCGGGCTATAAAGATATGGACCCTACTCCTTATTTGGCGGGATTTTTTGTTATATCTTTCGGGCTGGCACTTACCGACCTGGGTTACGGAATTTTTCTTATGATCGCCTCAGTAACAGCATTGAAACTTTTGAAGGCAGAAGGAGGTACAAAGTTTTATCTTAAAACACTTTTTGCAGGCGGGGCTGCCGCTTCTTTCTTCGGGCTTTTAACCGGAGGGTTTCTGGGTATAGACCCCTCTGCTCTACCCTCCGCGCTTCAACGCATACAGAAATTTGACCTTATAGAGAATCCCCTTCCCATTTTCTACTTTTCACTTGGTATAGGTGTGGTTCAGGTTTTGTTCGGTATGGTGCTTAAAATTATAAGGGAATATAAGAATCAAAATATTAAAGAAGGAATAATTACCCAGGGGCCGTGGATTTTTTTCTTCGTAGCTGCTATCTTATACGGTATTACGCGTATAGGTTATATAGAGTCAATGCGAGAGGTGTTTTTGTGGGCTGTTTACATTTCTCCGGTGCTCATAGTTTTGTCGGGAATATTAAACGGCAGGACAATTGCAGGAAGGGCAAGCAAGGGTTTTACCGCTCTATATAGTGGTGTAGGATATTTTTCGGATATACTCTCATATTCCCGTATATTCGCCTTAGGGCTGGCTACCACTGCCCTGGCCTTTTCTGTGAACCTGATAGCAATGATATTAATTGACACAGTTCCCGTTTTGGGTTATCTTTTAGCAGGTGTGGTATTTATAGGGGGACACCTTTTTAATATTGTTATAAACACACTTGGAGCTTTTATACACAGTGCACGGCTTCAGTTTGTAGAGTTTTTCGGAAAATTTATAGAAGATACCGGAAAAAGCTTCAAGCCCTTGCGGCGTGAAAGTTCATTTTTGAGACAAAACGCCGATTAAAATTAACTTACTTTAATATGGATTTAGCATTAGTATTTGTTTTTATAGGAGCCGCTATAGCGGCAGCTTTGGGATTCAGCGGATCCGCCATAGGAATGGGTCGTGCAGGCCAAGCGGCCACAGGAGTAGCTACAGAAAAGCCAAACCTTTTCGGGAAAATACTCCTTATGCAGGCACTCCCCGGTTCGCAGGGAATATACGGTCTGGTTGGCGCCTTTCTTATTCTTAACTTTGCCGGAGTATTCGGCGGAGGCGGCGAAGAGGCGTTAACCCTCAGCCAGGGCCTTCAATATATGGCAGCGAGCTTACCTATAGGCATAGCGGGAATTTTATCCGGCATATACCAAGGCGGTGTATCCGCTTCAGGAATTTCCATGATAGCTAAAGATGAAGAAGGTATAGGCCGCGCTATAATATTTTCGGTTATGGTAGAGACGTGGGCTATCTTCGGGGTTCTCATAAGCTTTATTCTTCTTATTTCAGTTTAGACATGGCGTTAACGCATATCATAGAAAAAATAAAAAAGGACGCTGAGAAAGAAGCCGAGAAAATCCTTTCCCGCGCTGAGCATGAGAAGAAAGAAATACAGAAAGATACGGAAAATCAAAAAGAAAAGATTAAGCGTGATTTTGACGCTGAAACAAAAAAGATTCTTAATAAAAGAAAACGATCTTTCTCAGGCAAAAAACAACAGGAGTTTAATATGGCAATTGAAAAAGAAAAGAGAAGCCTGATTGACGAAACATTTCAGGAAGCGCTGGAAAAGTTAAGAAGTATGTCAAAAGAAGAATATATAAAACTGTTGGAGTCCAGAATAAGCGGAACATTAAAAAATGAAGACGTAAAACAAGTTATGTGCCCTCCCGACAGAAAAGAAGAGACCGAAGAGGTGCTTTCCCGCCTGGGATTAAAGGCGGATATAGTTCCCGGAGAAAATATCAAAGAAGGGGTTAAGATTATCGGCGATGATTTTGAGTATGACTTAACGTTTGAGAGTATACTCAGCCAGAAAAAGAAAGAGCTGGAACCTGAAGTTGCAAGAATATTGTTTAGCTAAACAAAGTGCCGGGCATTTAAAGATCAATTTCAAATATATGAGTGATGCATACATACACAGCGCAAGCAGGTTAAAAGCGCGGGAAGGTTCCGGGTATTTACTTTCTCCGAAACAGAGGAGGCAACTTCTTGACGCTGAAAGAAAAGAGGAGTTTGAAAGTATTTTGGAGACAACGTTCTTATCTGCTTTTTTAGAAAATTCCGAGGAAAAAAAAGATGTAGACAAAGCCCTCGAGGATTGCCTTCTGGCAACAAAAGAGCTATTAGATGAGATATCCCCCAACAGCTATATAATGGATGTATTATGGTACAGATATGATTTCGCCAACCTGAAAATTATACTCAAAGGTATTCGCGGTAATTTTTCGGAAGAGGCAATTATCGGATTATGTCATCCTTTCGGAAAGCATGACGCCCGCTACCTCTTGCAGGCGGTGCAGAAGGAAAAAACTGAATTCCTGCCGCAAGAAGCACGTGAGGCCGTGGAGGCAAGCGAAAGAGTGAATTATCCGTACTTAATAGACTTTCACCTGGACTCCGCCTATATTGAGATGGTAGAGAGAATGGTTGATAGCATATCCGGCGAGGGGTTGTTTCTTAAAAAATACGCTTCTGCGTTTGTAGATATCTTTAATATAAAATCCGCTCTTCGCGAAAATACTCTCCGGGATTATGTAGATATCCCTAACGCTTTAAAGTCGGGAATAGAAAAAGACAAGGCACTTGATAAACTTTCCGAAATGGGAGGTGAAAAGTTTTGGCAGGACGCTGTAAGAGAATACAAAGAGAGCGGCCATTTTACCCTGCTGGAGAGGCGGTTTGACGATTATATGCTTGATTTTCTTAAGTGGGAAAGTTTAGCAAATCTTTTTTCACCTGCCACTCTTTTTTATTTCTTTGAAGCCAAAAAAAATGATATCCGAACAATAAAAAGTTTGCACGTCTTTAAGTCCACAGGAAGAGACAGCGAATACATAAAAAGTTATGCCTGAAGAAGAAAAAACAAAATACAAAGCAGCTGTAGTAGGTCCCAAGGATGTAGTAGCCGGACTTAAAGCATTGGGTCTGGAGGTTTTTCATGCTTCCGGCGGAGAAGAAGCCGTTGAACACATAAAAAACATTAAACAGTCACAGGAGCACGCCGTAGTTCTTATCCCGGAATCCATATCTGAACAAATTCCCGCAGACGAATTTGCCGAATTATCGGAAGGAAATCTGCCCGCTATTGTATCTATTCCTGGAATAGAAGGAGCAACCGGAAACGGCAACCGGCGCATCAAAGAGCTGAGTGAGAAAGCTCTGGGAACATCTGTAATATAAATTTAAGCTCGGCCTACGGCCTCGCTTCAAATCCTAAATTCTAATATCCCTGCCTGCCGGCAGGCGGGGAAATCCTAAACAAATACAAAATTCAAATGTTATAAATCCTAAACCGTTTTGAATTTGATATTTTGGTCATTTGATATTGTTTAGAACTTAGTGTAGTTTTGGATTTAGGATTTATTTTGTGAGCCGAAGGCGATCAAAATTATGCAAGATACAAAAGGAAAAATAATAAGAGTTACCGGACCGCTTGTTGAGGCAAGCGGAATGTCTAAAGCCAGAATGTACGAGGTGGTAAAAGTCTCCGAAAAAAATCTTTTAGGAGAAGTTATAGAACTCAAAGGAGACGTTGCCTCTATACAGGTTTACGAAGACACGACCGGAATAGGTCCGGGGGAGCCGGTATTTTTGACTGGACAAAGTATGTCCGTAGAACTTGCTCCCGGGCTTCTTGAGGCCATATACGACGGCATACAAAGACCGCTAAAAGCAATAGAAGATAAGTCGGGAGGATTTGTAATAAAAAGAGGGATAGAAGCAGAAGGAATAGATAAAAAACGAAAATGGGAATTTACACCTACGGCAAGCAAAGGCGACGAGGTCGCGGAAGGCGACATACTGGGAACCGTGCAGGAGACCAGCTTAATAGAGCACAAAGTAATGGTGCCCGTGGGCATTTCCGGCAAGGTTGAAGACATAAAATCAGGCGAATTTACGGTGGAAGACACGGTAGCGGTTATAAAACAAAATTCGGGAGAATCCGCGAACGTTTCTATGCTTCAGTACTGGCCTGTAAGAACGCCCCGTCCTATAAATAAAAAAATATTTCCCTCTGAACCGTTGTTTACCGGAACACGTTCAATTGATACTTTCTTTCCTATAGCGAAAGGAGGAGCCGGAGCGGTGCCGGGCCCCTTCGGCGCCGGAAAAACTGTTATTCAGCAATCTATAGCTAAATACTGCAATGCGGAGGTTATAGTATATATAGGATGCGGAGAAAGAGGTAACGAGATGACTGAAGTATTAGAGGAGTTCCCCGAATTAAAAGACCCTAACTCGGGTGAGCCGCTCATTAAAAGAACCATACTTATCGCAAATACATCTAACATGCCCGTAGCCGCGCGTGAGGCCTCTGTTTATACGGGTATAACTATAGCCGAATACTACAGGGATATGGGATATAGCGTCGCTCTTATGGCCGACTCTACTTCACGATGGGCCGAAGCTATGCGCGAGATTTCCGGGCGCCTGGAAGAAATGCCGGGCGAAGAAGGATATCCTGCTTACCTTTCTTCACGCACAGCCGAATTCTATGAAAGAGCGGGAATAGTTGAAACCACGGGAAGCGACGAAAGAAAAGGCGCGCTTACGGTTATCGGCGCTGTATCGCCCCCGGGAGGAGATTTCTCCGAACCTGTATCCCAGGCAACTTTCCGGGTTACCAAAACCTTCTGGTCCCTGGATGCCTCTCTTGCCTACAAAAAACATTTTCCGGCTATAGATTGGCTTAGCTCCTATTCCCTATACCTGGACAACTTTGAAAAATATTTCACTGAAGAGGTTGCCGAGGATTTCATGGAAGTGAGAAGTGTTGCCGCAAAACTACTCCAGGAAGAAGCACGCCTTTTAGAAATAGTACGTCTTGTAGGTATGGAGTCACTCTCGGAAGACGACAAGCTCATAATGGATACCGCCCGAAAAATAAGAGAGGATTTTCTGTTCCAGAACGCGTTTGATGCAGAAGATGCCTACACCTCCATTAAAGAGCAGTACAAAATGCTTAAGGAAATTACAAACAATTACACACAAACTAAAAATAATTATGAAGGAATATAAAACAGTATCATCAATATCAGGACCTCTTTTGATAGTAGAGGGGGTTGAAGGCGCGGTTTACGACGAGCTTGTGGAGGTACGTGTCCCCGGTGAAGAAAAAGTACGAATGGGCAAGGTTCTTGATGTCTCGGAAAACAAGGCAGTTGTTCAGATGTTCGAAAGCACTACCGGCTCGCGCACAGAAGGAACGGCTGTCAGGTTTACCGGAGACACGGTAAAGCTTGGTGTCTCCGAAGGTATGCTCGGAAGAATATTTACGGGGGATGCCAAACCTTTGGACGGAGGTCCCGAAATAGTTCCGGAAAAAACACTGGATATTGCAGGAGCTCCCATAAACCCTTATAGCAGAGAATTCCCCGACGACTTTATTCAAACCGGCATATCTTCCATAGATGTGATGAATACTCTTGTGCGAGGCCAGAAACTTCCTATATTTTCCGGAGCAGGACTCCCCCATTCAAAGCTTGCCGCACAAATCGCAAGACAGGCACGGGTTATAGAATCCGGTGAAAACAAAGAGGAAGGGGCGGGTTTTGCTATCGTGTTTGCCACACTGGGAGTATCTTTTGAGGAATCGGAATATTTTGTAAGGCAGTTTAAAGATACCGGAGCCATAGAAAAAAGCGTGCTTTTTATAAACACAGCGGCAGACCCTGTTATAGAAAGAATAACAGCCCCCCGTTTGGCGTTGACTACCGCCGAATACCTTGCGTTTGAAAAGGATATGCACGTTCTGGTTATTCTTACCGATATGACTAATTACTGCGAAGCACTCCGTGAGGTGTCTTCAGCGCGTAAAGAAATTCCGGGCAGAAGGGGTTATCCGGGATATCTTTACACAGACCTCTCTACAATGTACGAACGCGCCGGAAGAGTTAAAGGAAAAAAAGGAAGTATAACCCAGATACCCATTTTAACTATGCCCGATGACGATAAAACCCACCCGGTTCCGGACCTTACCGGATACATAACGGAGGGGCAGTTCGTTGTATCACGGGATTTGCATATGAAGGGAATATATCCGCCTGTTGATGTGCAGGGTTCTCTCTCCCGCCTCTGGTCCGCCGGTGTGGGTGAAGGTAAAACCCGAAAAGACCATTCTTCCCTCAAGGACCAGCTCTTTGCCTCTTATGCCGCCGGCCGGGAGGCAAGAGAACTTGCTGTTGTTTTGGGAGAGGGTTCGCTGGAAGAAACCGACAGAGCACAGCTTAAATTCGCTGAGGCATTTGAAAAAGAATTTGTCGCACAGGGTGAGGCAGAAGAAAGGAGTATCGAGGAATCTTTGGATGTCGGATGGAAACTCCTCTCTATGCTTCCCCGCGATTCGCTTAAACGCGCCAAAAGCGAATTTATAGAAGAATATATGCCTAAAAAAGAAGAACAGGAACAATGAGAAAAAAAGTAAGCCCAACAAGAATAGCGCTCTTAAATTTAAAAAGCGAGCTTAAAACAGCCCGTAAAGGACATAAGCTTCTCAAAGATAAGCGCGACGGCCTTATTCAAAAATTTATAGAAACCGTACACAGCGCCCGGGAATTAAGGGACTCCGTGGAAGAAAATTTAGCTAAAGCGTTTGATTCATACGAGAGGGCCTCGGCAATGACCTCGGCAAAAGATATGGATGCCGCCCTCATGCTGCCCGGTGCTGAGGTGGATATTAACGTATCTTTTGAAAAAATAATGTCCGTGAATGTTCCCGTATTTGATGTTCAAAAAAGCGGTACAGCTTTTTCTTACGGACTACTTGATACCACCGGTGACCTTGATAATGCGGTAAAACAATTTGATTCTCTTTTTGAAAGTATAATAAAGCTTGCCGAAATGGAAAAGAAAATTGAAAACCTTGCCCGCGAAATAGAGGTAACAAGGCGCAGGGTGAGTGCCCTGGAAAATATAATGATTCCGGAACTGGAAAACCAGATCAAATTCGTGGAGATGCAACTGGAAGAAAGAGCAAGAGACGCTACCGTATCTACTATGAAAGTAAAAGCTATGATAACAGAAGAATAGGAGTAAAAACGGTACAATGAACAGTATAACTTACTTATTGGTGTGTTATTTTATTATTAGACAAAGAAAGGAGAGCTCAGGTGGGTCAACGGTTTATACTTAAAGGCTGGGTTAGGTATAAAAAATACACCACCGGAAATTACGGAGAACAAAACTTAATAGAGTACTTTACAGCTGAAGATGCAGAGCAGGCAAAAGTAATAGCAAGGGCTATGATGGAAAGCAAAAAAACCAAACTTATAAAGAGCTCTGCTTCCTGTATTTACAAAATGGAGGCAACTCTTGTCGATGATACAGAAACTAAATTGTGGAAAATAAAATTTGATCCCGGAGAAACGGACATGAAAAATTCCGCACAAACAAAAGTTCTTTCGGAAAATTTTAAAGAAGAAGCTCTTTAACCAATAAAAGCCGTCTCAAACATAGACGGCTTTTATTTTTGAATTTTTCCGGCACTATAAATGTTCGCGGAAAAAGTTTATACTTCTTTGCCATGCGGTTCCTGAGTTTATGCTGATGTTATGATCATCTCCGGGATATTCATGGTACACAACATTTTTACCTGCGCTTTCCATGGCTGTTTTTAAATTTAATGACAACTCAACAGGAACACTTTGATCCTCTGTGCCGTGTTGCAGCTCTATAGGAATATTAACATCTTCCAGGTAATTATACGGCTCAATTGGCTTCCATGCTTCCTGATTTTCGCTGGGCAAACCGTGCTCTCGCGTCAGAGGGTTGTCTTGTTCAAGAAAAGAAATATCGTCAACATAGGTTTCAAACATATCTTCATAGCTTCCCACAACTCCGGCCCAAAAAGATGCCGCTTTTATATCTTCATTTGCCAGTATTGTACGCAATCCTATTTCTCCACCGTTTGAGTGCCCCCAATATCCAATTCTTTCAGGGTTAACATCTGGATGTTGTTTAAGATATGAAATAGCATAAAGCGTATCTATTACATATTTTTCTGAATAATGCGCGCTTACGGGTTCACCTTCGGAGGTGTCATGTCCGCGCAAATCGGGCTTAAATGTGACAAATCCTGCTCGCGCAAGAGTTGCCTGGTAAGTTGGGTAACTGTTAACGGTTGAATATTGGTTTGGCGGTATATAGCCATGCACAAAAACAATAGCGGGATAACCATTGGCGGGTTTAGGTGTTGTGGGCACCGTCAATAAACCGAAAATTTTCAAACCCTCGGAACGATAAGATGCAACATATCTGCGATAGTTCGTTCCGTTTGAGAGAGTTTGTTCTATAGTAAATTCACCACCCGGATATTCGCTCCGGCGCAGCGCTTCAATTGCCATAGGATGCAGCGATTGGTCCTTATCATTTTGCTGCTCTTTGTTATTTTTTGCTGCAGGATTATCGGTGTTTTTCAGGTCTGCTATTGTAATTGCAAAAGCAATGCCAATCCCCAATACAGCAAACCCTAAAATAATCGCATTTGTTTTTTTCATACTAAAATATTATAACATATAAATATCACCCGAAATATAATGTGAGACACTATAACAAATTTAGTTGGTTCTTTGTTTTTTAATAAGCATTTCAAATTAGGGTTTAAGGTTCATACTTTACATATTTATTAGTATATACTATAATATATACAGTTCGTTACCTTAACACCGTGAATAATGGAGGTTGATATGGGCACCGAACCCGAGAGTGTTCGTGTTGTCATCGCAAAAGACCGTGTGGAACCCTCCGTGCGATACATCCATCTGAACCGCCAGACCAACCAAACGAACACAATGGACTTCGAATGGCCCCTATCAGACGGGGATCTGGATAAACTTCAGAGATGCGGAAAAATCGGAGAAAAACTCGTTCATTTGTTGTTGGATGATTTTACGGGCATAATCCGGGTTCGTCTCCGACCCTGTAGCTTTTTAGTCCACTTCGGGACAGCATTTAGGTGGGAGGAAGAGATTGAATGGCAAGTACTAGATGCCATTCGAAAAACGTTCAATACGCCCCAGTTAGATACAGAAGGTCGGGAGGCCAACGAAGCCAACCGAATGAATGCCGAAGAGCTCGAATACTTATTCTATCTTTAGGTCAAGCCCACACCTAAGAAAGTCCATGCTTTCCGCGGTGTGGGCTTTCTTTTTTGTTACGCAGCATGTTACGTAACAAAAAAGGGGGCGCATAGAATTATTTCGATGCGCCCCTGGATATTATGCGTCGACTTACGCCGAATTATAGTACTGCCGGGTCATCTCTTCCCAGGCATTTTTTGCTTCTTCATAGGAAGCGTAGATACTCTTATCAAGCTCGAGGGGTCGCGGTAACATCTTATTTTCCACTTTGCGTAGTTCGTACACCGGCCCATACTCGCCCGTCTCGTTCAAAATAAGCGGATGGTGCAGCCTCGCAGCGAATCGCCTGATGATCGACGGTAGAATATTCTCCCAAGAGTCGCTGCCGGGTCCGGCGAAATTCCATTCACCCCATGGCGTCCAGAGTGAGTAAGGCGTTCCATAATAGAGCTCAAGATAAAGGCCGTAGGCAGTTTGGTTAAGGAAAGGATTTGGATTATCTTTGCGCCTATCTTCTATCCACGGCTTTTCGCTGTTCATATCATCAGCTCTCGTGGTGGCATACTCAAAGATAATGTCCGCCGCTTTTCGCGTCATCGCATATAGCTCAAGTTTGTGGAGACCGCGGGCCTTTGAAGAAATCCGCCGCTTCAGACGCTGACTCATAAGGTGTCTCCTTTCAATTGGAGATCTGCCCGGATTTCGGTTTCCCGTATGAGTAAACACATACTAAGTGTAAAACATACATTGTGTATGTCAATATGATTTGAGTGTTTTTAAGTCGTGCTTTACTACCGCGCTAACTTATGATATCCTATCTCCGGTACTTAACTAAGGAGGTAGCATGGGAACGGTCATCACAAGCATAGTCATAACTACTCTCGTCCTGCCTGTTGTAGCCGCGATGTTCGTCCGTCATTACACTTTTGGACTCTGGTTAGAAAAAGCTCAATCCCCCGGCTCCTGGAAATCTTTACCGCACGTTGGTGTCGTTGCGTTTAACGAACGTATGGCCCGCCGTATTGCCGCAGGACAAGTATTTGCCAAACGTCAGGAAGTATCAATATTCAGGCCGCATATAGACGACCGCGTATGCCTGGAGTTTCTAAGCAAACGCAGCTTCCTTCGTGAAGCGTTTGCTGTGCGAAAAACAGGAGATATGTACGCACAGAACTATTTCCGGGACACAGCCGGTGGTCAGGAAAAATTGGCCTTAGGCGCCGTTTATATTCTAAAATAACCGACTGTTTAGAGGGATATAGAGCTTACGACTACCTCCCCGCCCCCGTACATATTTATTGTACGGGGGTATTTTTCTTCACCGGGCAACGGGGGACCGGGCAACGGGGGTTAAACCCCCGTTGCCCGGTAATTGTTAAAAAATAAAAGTTTGGCGCCGGATTTCATATAATACTGTTGAATTATACCTCATATATTGTTAATATATGCGCATCAGTTCCTTTCAAGGGTTAGGAGGATGAGATAGATGAAAGATTCCGTGGACGTGGAGACCCTTACCTTATCTACGATCAAAGCTGACGTCGGCTCTATCGGTGGACATACAAGACCATCATCCGAAATGCTTTATGTGGTAGAAGATACGGTAAATGAGAGCAATCTCTCGGTTGATTTTATTGTTAACCACACAGGTGACGACATCGCGATTTTTATGACCCACCGAAAAGGTGTTGATTCTGAAGAAATTCACAGAGTCGCCTGGGATGCATTTATGAATGCTACCGAAGTCGCGAAGGAAAGCGGGCTCTATGGAGCCGGACAGGATCTTCTGAAGGATTCTTTCGCCGGAAACGTCCGGGGTATGGGTCCGGCTGTAGCGGAAATGGAAATTACCCCGCGTCCTTCCGAAGCGGTTCTTCTCTTTGCCGCAGATAAGTGCGCCCCGGGCGCATATAACCTTCCGCTTTATCTGGCTTTTTGCGACCCAATGCACAACTCTGGGCATCTTCTGAGTGCCAAGCATATGGGGAAGGGATTCACCTTTACCATCATGGATGTTTCCCATACCGAAGGTGATAAAGTCATTGCGCTCAACACCCCCGAAGACCTATATGATATTGCCGCGTTACTCCGTGACAACGACCGTTTTGTTGTGGAGTCGGTGCACTCCCGCACATACCCCGACGAGCAGGTAGCAGCAGTTTCAACCAGTCGTCTTCATAATATCGCGGGTCAATATACCGGAAAGGACGACCCGGTAGCTGTTGTTCGCACACAAAAACAGTTTCCCGCTCCTGAAGAAGTAGTTAGTCCCTACAAGATAGGACACTTTGTTCTCGGTGACGCTCGCGGATCTCATGTGCAGCCGCTTTCGCCCGAGCCCGTAAACGAACCAATCACCACCCCCTTCTGCATCCCGATTGTTTCCTGTCAGGCGATATCAGTAAATCGAGAGGGAAAAATTGCAGAACCGGTGGATATGTTTGCAACCGGATACTGGCAGTACGTACGGGAACGTGTATACCGCAAAGCAGAAGAGATGCGTGAGCAGGGCTTTTCGGGTCCAGCAATGGGCCACATTTCTGAGCTGGAATACGGCGGAATCGGAGACCGTCTCAATGCATTGAAGGAGCGTTTCCGCGTCAGACAAGAATAATCTCATATTCCTAAGCAACAAAGATAGGGGCGCACATAGGTGTGCCCTTTTTTAATCATTTATTGACTAATTCTTGTTTTTTATAGTATTGTATGTAACGGTACATAATCATCGGAAGAAAGGGAGACAATGCTAAGCAAGAAGACAGCCAGGGACCTACAGCGTGATTTTATTCCCGATGGCGAAGAAATAGATATAAACACGCTTGAATTTAAAAGGACCGGGGAATACGAGGTTTTCCGGTGCTGCCGACAAACCGGTTATGACCTGCAAAGCGGTCCTATTTATTGCGGCAATGTTGCCGAATACATTGCGCGTGTTCCTGAAACACATGGCGTAGTCGCCTTATGCGAGAGGCATCGACCTCATAAGCGACTCATTCGCGGCTCTACGACATCAAGATGCGGATAAACTGTATTTGTCTTATTCTAATAAATAGTAGCTTTCATACTCTCGCCCGCACCATATGTGGCGGGCTTTATTTTTTGTTAGATAAAACCATTGAATCCTTTATAAATTCTGTCTATACCATCCATAAGCCAATAAGTTTACATCGGCGGGAATAGATACATCATTGCATGTTCTTCTTGACTTATTTTTTAATATATACTATATATAGAGCATATTATTCCTGGAGGCACGCCAACTAACGGAGGTTAATATGAGCACCGGACCCGAGAGTGTTCATGTTATTATTGAGTCAAGCATGGGCAATAAAATAATCGCCGCCAGCCTAAACATCTCTGTCAGCGAAAGCCCGCTAACAGAAGTCTTCTACACGAACAATTTGTTAGAACATGAATATCAACTTAAGAGATGCGGGAAGGTCGGGAGAAAACTTGTGAGTCTGCTATCGGAAATCGATGGTGTTACCCTAATTCGCATCATACCTCCCTGCAATATCATAATCCGCTTCGATATTAGAGTTGTCCGGGATGATATCGAACAACAAGTATTCAACTATCTTGGGAAAGCCCTGGATAAAAAATATATCAAAGTGAAGCGCAAGGAAATGTTTGGCAGCCGGTTCTCGCGTTTGCTTACCGATATCCGCAATGTCTTTATCCCGACATACTTTGCAGTAGTGGACGACTCCGAAAAAATAGGTCTTTAAGCCCGCATCATTGAAAGTCCGTACTTTCCCCGGTGCGGGCTTTCTTTTTATCCCGGAGTTCATTTTACACGTAACGCCGGGCGAACAAACTATTGCTCACTGTAGTTTAGTGTGGTAATTTTTATAAAGCACTTTAACAAGGAGGGATAAATGACCTGCCTTGTAGCTATAGCGGAAAAAAATAAAATATGGATGGGATGCGATACCTTAATTACTACCAGTACCACAAAAGACCGCGTGGATACAAAAATAATAAAAAAGGATGGCGTAATATTAGGTCTTGCAGGAAATCTTAGAGATTTACAACTAATACGTTTTGGATTGGAGGTGCCGGAACATAAAGAGGATACAAGTGACTACGAATATGTAGCAAAAGCACTGACTAATTCCATTAAAGAAAGCTTGGGAATATGCGATATTGACCACACAGAAGATGGGAAGGGCAGTTACAATTTATCTGTGTTACTTGGTTATAAAAGCAGATTATATCTGCTTCGGGGGGATTTTTCTATAACGCGAGTCGAAAATCATAATTATGCAGCGTGGGGTAACGGGTTTCTGCCCGCTATAGGCTCCTTGTATACCACAGAAAATATGAAAATGACGCCAAGAGAAAGGATAATTTTAGCACTGGAGGCATCAGAGAAATTTATAAACACTGTTGAGCGGCCTTTTGTTGTTGAGTGTCTTGAATAGAAAGTATATTGGCGGCTTTGCTTATAAAAAAGATAATTCAAACCCAAAAACTATTTCCTGTACTCTAACAAAAACTACCACATGAAGCTGTGGTAGTTTTTACAATTATAACCGATAATGATTTGATTAGATTTAAAATATGAGATAAAGTATATCCAACCCTGAAAGGAGGTGTTCTTTGGAAAAATTCATATTAGCTGCTATCAATATAGTAATGCTTGTATTTATAGTAGTATGCGGCGGATTTGCGATATTTCATCTAAGAAATTTAAAAGATGAAAAGCTTTGGCGCAGGGCGGATATAGGTGTTGTTATTATACTCAATACTATTTTTTACATTATAGCCGCCTTTAATATATATGTGTTATTTTTCTACTCTTAGGCCCGATCAAAGAAAGCTTTGAATCCGGGCCTTTATTTTGCTCAACCCTTAAAATGTTTTAAGAATTTTTCGGAAATTTTTATTGAAAGCGCAATCACTTAAGCGGTAATGGCGCGACCTGGACGATTTTTCTGTAGTAACAAGGTTGCTCTCTCTAAGGCGGCGGAGAGAATGAGAGGCAGTAGAAACAGAGACATCAAGGATTTCAGCAATTTCACTCACGCTTATCCCGGGATGTTTGCATAAAAGCCAGCAAATTTTCATTCTGGTCAGATCTCCTACCACACTGAAATCACAGGCACAATCTTCCAGATTTTTATTATTTTTTAACTCTTTTTTAATGCTTTTTGTGTCCACCATATGATAATTGAATACACCTTCAATAGTAGCAAAAGTATCTCTTTTGTCAATTCAGGAAAAATAACCCTTTCGCCCGAAGATAAAAGAATGATAACGTATAGAATAACAAATTTAATATTTTACTGTTCAAATGTTTGGTTTATATAAACCGCCCGGCGCAACACCGCTTGAGGCGTTAAAAGAATTTAAAACCGATAATCCGGAACACCGAAATAAAAAACTCGGTTATGCAGGGCGTCTTGATCCGTTAGCCGAGGGGGTGCTTTTGGTACTTGAGGATAATGAACTGAAAAATCAGTGGGAATATATGAATATGGATAAAGAGTATGTAGCCGAGATTCTTTTCGGATTTCAAACAGATAGTTACGATTTGTTGGGTGTGCCAACAAATCGTAAATTACAAATAACAAATGACAAATTTGAAATTAAAAAATTGGAGGATACCTTAAAAGGGTTTGAAGGAGAGTTTGAGTATTATCCTCCTCCCTACTCTGCCGTACGTGTTCAGGGTAAACCGCTTTTTTGGTGGGCTAAAAATAATAAACTTGATGAAATAAATATTCCTAGAAGAGAGGGTTATATTTATAAACTGGAATATTTGGGCGCGAGGGAGATAAAAACAGATAAACTTTTAGAAAGCATTGAGAAAAAAGTTGATTCTGTCCAAGGCGACTTTCGACAACCTGAAATAAAAAAAGAGTGGAAAAGTATTTTAGAAAAAGAGAATGAAGAAATATTTCCCCTTATAAAGGTCCGGGTTGAAACCTCGAGGGGTGTATACATAAGGTCTTTAGCTCGTGAAATAGGAAAAAAGTTGAGGGTAGATTCAGTTCTTTTCGATCTTAAAAGAACTCGTGTAGGCGGTTTTACTGCTGAGGATAGCTATGTGTTACAATAAAAAATAAATAGCACATAAAGTATGATTTTATATAGAGAACACAAATTAAGAGCGATAAAAGATTACAAAAAATTTCTTACAAAAGAAGAATATGAAAATATACTGGAACAGGTAGAAGGATTAAGAGGTAAAAAAGTAATACATGTTAACGCAACTGCTACCGGCGGCGGCGTGGCTGAAATACTTAAAACTTTGGTTCCTCTGGAAAAAAGTACGGGGCTTAAAAGTGATTGGTATTATTTGGAGCCCGACTCCGAATTTTTCGATATAACAAAAAAACTGCATAACTCCCTACAGGGAGGGGAAAAATCTTTAAGCAAAGAAGAGAAAGAATACTATCTCAACTACAATCGTGAACTGGCAGAGAGAATTATGAAAATGGAACCGGACCTACTTATAGTTCATGACCCCCAACCTCTTCCTGTCATTAAATACATTAAAAATATACCGGCTATCAGCAGAATACATATTGATTCCACACAACCCAATCCTGACTCACGCGATTTTATTTTGTCTATATTAAATATGTACGACAGGGTAGTTTTTAGTTTAGATAAATTTGCCCCTGAAGGTATAGATAAAAATAAGCTTGTTATAAGTCCCCCCGCGATAGATCCGCTTTCCTCTAAAAATGACGCATTGGGCGACGGAACAGTCAGAAAAATTTTAATAAGTTCCGGCGTTAAACCCGATAAACCATTAATGGCTCAGATATCCCGTTTTGATAAATGGAAGGATCCATTAGGTGTTATAGAAACATACTATAAAGTCAAAAAAGAAATTCCCGATATGCAGTTAATTCTTGTAGGAGTAATTGAGGCATCCGACGACCCTGAAGCAGAAGAGGTGCTTAAAGAGGTACAAAAAAAAGCTAAAGGAGATCCCGACATATACCTCATCTCCACACCCGAACAACGGGGAGAAGCTACCGGGCGCGCAGAAGCGGGAATATTTGAAAATGCCATACAGAGAGGAGCTGACGTTGTACTTCAAAAATCCATTCGCGAGGGCTTCGGGCTAACCGTAACCGAAGCTATGTGGAAAAAAAGACCTGTTATAGGAGGTAACGTAGGAGGTATTGCTTTACAGATAGAAGACGGAGTTAACGGTTTTTTGGTTGATTCGACGGATGAAGCCGCGAAAAAAACAATAAAATTATTTAAACATCCAAACCTAGCACGTAAAATAGGTAAAAACGCTAAAGAAACTGTGAGAAAAAATTTTTTAGTAACCAGATTCTTAGAGGATGAGCTAAAAATAATGCAGAATGTGCTGTATGAAAAAAACTAAGGACATCAATAAAAAACGTCTTGAAACTTTTACCGAATTTTTTATATTCGGTCTTCTGATGGGCATCGTGGAAGATGTGATTGCTATTACTTTAGCTACCGACGAAGAGTTTAGCTTAAAAATTCTGGGAATTATTGTACTTGTAGCTCTTCCATTTGCGGTTATAGGTGAACTTATCGTAGACAGAGAAGATATAGATTTTTATCAAAAACTAAAAGAGAAGCTCAAAAAATAAAAACATTCCCCGGAATAATTCCGGGGAATGTTTTTATTTTTAGTAATCCTCAAGTGTTTGTGATCTGTCGTGTTTTCTTATTTTCTCCAACGCTTTTGCCTCAACCTGTCGTATTCTTTCTCTTGTGACACCGAACTGTCTGCCCACTTCTTCCAGGGTATGCGGGACATCTCCCTCAAGGCCGAAACGCAGTTTTAATATTTTCTGCTCACGAGGGGATAGATCCTGAACTATCTCCGATAATCTTTCCCTTACAAGCTCTCTTCCGGCGACAACTTTCGGAGACAGCTCTTTTTCATCTTTTACAAATTCTCCGAGAATACTATTCTCATCGCTGTCCTCCCCTACAGGTGCCTCAAGCGAAACAATATCCTGAGAAATCTTTTGAATATGGTGTATCTTTTCCACGGGCAGACTCATCTCTGAAGCTATCTCAGCGGGCATAGGATCTCTACCTAGGCTTTGCAAAAGTTTTCTTTTTATATGCATATACTTGGAAATAGTTTCCACCATATGCACAGGAATGCGTATAGTTCGGGCTTGATCAGCTAAAGCTCTGGTTACGGCCTGACGTATCCACCACGTCGCATATGTAGAAAATTTGTAACCTTTTCTATGATCAAACTTTTCCACTGCTTTAAATAAACCTATATTACCTTCCTGAATTAAGTCCAACAGAGTTAAATTAGGACTCCTGCCTACATATTTTTTAGCTATACTTACCACCAGACGCAAGTTAGCCAGTGCAAGTTTTTTTCTGGCCTCCTCATCTCCTTCCTCAATTCTGCGGGCTAACTCCTTTTCTTCTTCGGCAGTTAAAAACGGTATTCTCCCTATTTCCCTAAGGTATGCCTGCACGGAGTCAAAAGGTAATTCTTCAAAACTGACATTTTCAAATTTTTTGTCTAAATCAGCGCTCGGTTTATCTTCTAAAAGATCCTGGGACTGCTTTACAGTAATATTATGATTACTGAGTTCATCATAAAGGTTTTCCAAGCTTGTAATATCTTTTTCAGCATTAGGGATATAATGTAAAATTTCGTTATAAGTAATGAATCCACGTTGAACTCCGCGTTCTATAAGCGCCTCCACACTGGACTCCCAGGATTTAGGAAAAGCTTTGGGTTCATATGATTCTGCTTTTAAAGGTTTTTTACGTGCCTCTGTTTTACTTTTAGCCGCCTCCTCTTTCTTTTTTGTGCTCTTCTGGGCTTGGGTTTTAGCTTTGCCTTGACTTTGCTTTTGCTGGACTTTTTTATTTGCAGGGGCCTGTTTAGTAGTTGCTTGTTTGCCGCTATTTTTAGCACCCGATCCCTTGGGACGTCCGGGGCTCTTTTTTTGTTGTGGGGATGTTTTTTTTGTATTTTTAGATTGAGATTGCGGCATAATCGTTTTTTTAATTTTAATTATGTGAGCTTAGCCCTTCTCGCAGCTTTTTTGTTAAACTTCTCCAACAATTTTTTGTTTTCCTCATGTCTGTCTTCCGCTTCATTTTTTTTAATTCTTGCCTGCAGATCTTTCATTTCTTCACCCAGGACTATTTTTTTATACTCCGCTATTAAAGCGGGAAATTCCTCGGGTTGCCATTTCCCTTCAGATTTGGCTACATCAATTTCAAAAGCCAGGTTATTGGTAAATTCTTTATCCTGAAAAGCATTATTTACTTCTTTGTATAGGGCTGGGGTTCTTTTGCGCAAACGCTCCATGTTCTTTTTGTCGTCAAAAGCATAGCAGTAAATTGCCTTCTTTATCAACTCTTTTCTGCTTTTTTTGGTGAAGGAAGAGTCAGAAGGGGTTTCCGATTTTAAAGCATTATTTTCCTTGGGTGTTTGTGTGCTCGCAATTTTGTTAATGTCGTTCCACACATCTTCTTCGTTGACGCCAAGTTTAGAGGCAAGCTTCTGCACCCAATGAGATTGTTCTACCGTGCTGGGTATATTTTTAAAAATATGAGCGAGTTCAAGGGTTATATTTCTCTTGCCTTCCGGCGTAGTTGAATTGTAGTTTTCAAAAGCGCTATCAAAATAAAACTGGCTGACACTTTTTGCGTTTTCTATAGCTCTCTCCCATTCTTTTTTATCCTTTTGGATTATATCAGCCGGGTCAGAACCTTTATTTAACGCGATCACGCGCACATCTAATCCTTCACGTTGTGCGGCATCTATGCCCCTCTTTGTGGCTATATCCCCGGCTGCATCCATGTCAAAAGCCGTATATAAATTGTTGGTAAATCTCTTAAGTATTTTTAATTGATTTTCGGTTAAGCTTGTACCGCTAGAGGAAACCACATTTTTAAATCCGTTCTGGTGCGCTAAAATAACGTCTGTATAACCTTCTACAACAACACAGCCATCCTGTTTTCTTATATCCATCTTAGCTCTATGGAGGCCATACATAACAGAGCTTTTATCATATATGTGGGTTTGTGGGCTGTTTATATACTTGGGGCTTTCTTCAGGAATTCGTCTTTTCAATTGCTTTGCTAAATCCGCGTCTATTTTTCTGGCACCAAAACCCACAACATCACCGTTTAGGTTAGAAATGGGAAATATTATTCTGCCGCGGAATCTGGATATATATTCTCCTGTATCCTTGCGATAAACCACGCCGGCTCTCTCCATATCACTTAACTTATATCCTTTATTTCGGAGAAGTTTTATTAAGCTTTCCCCTTTCAGTGGAGCATACCCGAGGAAAAATTCTTCAATACTTTTTTCGCTAATTCCCCTGTTTTTTAAGTATTCCTGTATAAGCTGACCGTTTTTTGATGCAAGTTGTATATTAAAATATTTAGCCGCCAGCGAACAAATTTCCAAACTTGTATTTCTGGCAGTCCGTGCTTCTTTATTTTGACGTAAATCAACCTGAACGCCCGCCTTACTACCCAATAATTTAAGTGCTTCGGGAAAACCCACACCTTCTATTTTTTCAACAAATGTAAATATATCACCTCCTTCTCCGCAACCAAAGCAACGCCATAGTTGTCGCGAGGGAGAAACAAAAAACGATGGGGTTTTTTCCTTATGAAAAGGACAAACAGCGCGATAATTTATCCCGCTTTTTTCAAGTTTTAAGTATTCTTTTATTACATCATGAACAGGAAGGCGTTCTTTGATTTCATCTGTAGAATCCCGGGAAAGGGAGGGCATAGATATAGCGCGAGAGATTTAATAATATTATTATATAAGAATATTCTATTTTAGGCAAGCTTAAAGCGGCCTTACTACCGAGTATTCCCTGTGTATCACTGTTTTATTTTTTCCGCTGTTCTTATTTAAAATTCTTTAAAGCGCTAATTCTTTCTTCCACCGGAGGATGAGTCATAAACAATTTTTTCAAAAAACTGGTTTTTTTCTTTTTGTCCGCCTTAAAGGGATTTTCAAAAAATAAGTGAGCTGTTGCATCGTTAGCGTGTTTCATTTTTGTGTCGTCCTGTGATATTTTCTCAAGAGCATTTGCGAGACCTTCGGGGTATCGCGTTAAAAGTGCGCCCGAGGCATCGGCAAGATACTCCCTCTTTCTGGAAACAGCGAATTTTAATAAAGTAGCAAAGATTGAGGCAATTATTAAAGCTGCAAAACCTATCAATAAAGTAACGCCCCCTCCGCGGGAATCGCTGTCTCCGCCTATGCCGCCCCATAAAAATGAGCGGAACAATATATCCATCGTATAGATAACAATTCCGGAAAGCACCACAACCACCGTAGAAACAAGTATATCCCGGTTTCCTATGTGCGACATTTCATGAGCCAACACCCCCTCAAGTTCCACCCTTTCTAATTTCTTTAATATACCTTCGGTTACTCCTATAACAGCGTGATCGGGGTCTCTGCCTGTAGCAAATGCGTTAGGTGCCGGACTTTCTATGATATAAATTCGGGGCTTCGGCAGGCCGGCGGTAATAGACAGGTTTTCGACAAGGTTATGCAATTCAGGATATTCTTTTTCTTTAGCGGGGCGGGCACGGGTCATTTTAAGTACTAATTTATCGCTCCACCAATAACTTGAAAAGCTCATGACAACACTCAAAATAATAGCGAAAATTAAAATAAACCGGCTTTCAAACGAAAAACTAAGAACCCACCCTACTCCTATAACCAACACAAAAAACGCGGCCATCAAACCCCACGTTTTGTGCACATTTGAATCTTTGTGTTTGTAGAGAGTAGACATGCCATAATTCTCGGCGAGGCGTAGCGTTTACGCTGCGCCGAGACGTAAGAATTATAAGCACTCTGAACCGCCGAGGCGGTGAAGAGTTACCTTAATTTCTTTGCTCTCCGCCGGTAGGCTGTAGCAGGCGCCTGGAGCAGAGGCGGTATGTAATTATTTAAATAATTACATTTACCCTTTGCCTGCACTCGTTTTGCGAGCGTTCGAAAAATCGCAGGACGATTTTGTTGGGAGTCAAATGTCGGGCGTGCGAAGCGGAACGAGCTTAAAAATTCACCTCAGGTTTCTCCTTCTCCGCCTCTGTTTCAACTTCAAAGAGTTGCTCCTGTTTGAAGCCAAACATATTAGCAACTATATTAGTGGGCACGCTTTCTATAGAGGTGTTATAGTCACGCACATTGGAGTTATAAAAGCGGCGCGCTGCCTGAATTTTATCTTCGGTATCGCGCAATTCTTTTTGTAGCTCAAGGAAGTTATCCGATGCCTTTAAATCCGGGTAGTCCTCGGATACGGCAAAAAGTGATTTAAGTGCATCAGAGAGCATATTTTCGCTTTCTTGTCGCTCCTGTCTTCCGCTTGCCTGCAATGCTTCCGACCTTGCTTTTGTAACGTTTTCAAAAACTTCCCTCTCGTGTTTTGCATAACCTTTTACGGTTTCAACTAAATTAGGGATAAGGTTAGAACGTCTTTTAAGTTGAACATCTATATCACTCCACGCTTCTTCCACTCTATTCTGTTTGCGTACTAAGCTGTTATAAAGAAAAATCCCCACCACTATCAAAAAAGCGAGTGCTCCTAAAATAACTATTAAAGTGATCATATAAATTTTTTAATTATAATTTTACGTTGATATTATAACACGCCACACCGAAAAATGATAACATTGGCTTCTATCTGAGAATGAATTATGGCAACGTCGGGACACATAAAACAATGGATACATAACTTTCATAGATTTCCACCCCGCTTTTTAAAACACAGTACTCATCTATTTGCGTGCCGCACTATATAACTGCACTTCCCGGACAACTCACAGTAGTGGGAAAATTAGCTTATGCAATGCCGATCTCCTGTATCTGGATATTACTTTCTGGTAACTCCTCGCGATAATGTTGCCATATTATATTAAAATTTACAAGCTATTGTATGTTCTATAAATACATTATAAGTTATAATATACTTAAGTTAGATTTATAATTAATATTAAAATAAATATGACTTATGACATCCAAAAAATCATAAAAATTGCTATACTGGTTATAGTAGTAGCGGGTATAGGAGTCGCGGCAGCTTCGTTCTTGCAAGAGTCGCAAGAAAAAGAACAGCATGTAGCTCTTCTTCCTGTTAGTGAAATTCCTCCGAGAGAGAGGGTAAGCAGAAACATTGTCTCGCAAATGGAAGAACTCGGTTATGTGGAAGGAGAGAACATTACTTATATTAGAGAGGGTCCGGTCGCGCCCAATCCGCAAGGATTGGAAGAGCTCAAAAACATTTACCAAAAACACGCGCAAAAAGAGAATGTGGACATGGTTTTTGTGAATGGCTTATTTGACGCTCCTATAGCGAAGGAGGCTTTTCCAAGCTCTGTTCCGATAGTTGGGTATGTTTTTGTAAACCCTGTGGAAAGAGGGTTAGTCAATGACTTGTCACAGCCTAAAACCAATGTGACAGGAGTTACATCAGGGATGAGCGCCATTGTTCCTAAAACACTTGAAACTATACAACGCTTTTTCCCGGAGGTGGAAAGAATAGGCCTACTTTCAGATGGTTTTATGGTTCCCGGTCCTGATTCAACCGCACCTGTATATGTCAATGCCCTACGCGAAAATGCGAAAAATTTTGGATTTGAACTTGTGGAGTATACTACAAACGTATCTCCCCAGGGCGGCGAACTTCAAAATGAACTTGAAAACACACTAAACAATATAAACAGAGGGGACGTAGACGCGTGGGTGCATGTTCCCGGACATTTTCTTCCCAGGCAATTTATAGACGAAAGAGATAAAACAGCGGAGTTGAAGATCCCTATGATTGTCCCAACTCAGGATGATACGGATCCTGCAACAGGCAGAATAGCCGGACTGTTGGGCCACGGGCCCAATCTAAGTGAGAACGGGAGACAAGCCGCGGTAATAGCCGATAAGATTCTGCGCGGCACTTCTGCAGGATCAATTCCTATAGAATCCCCCAGAACGTTTGACTTGATTATAAATCTCAATATGGCGGAAAAGATAGGTTTTGAGGTTCCTTCTGAATTACTAAATTCGGCCACCAAAATACAGGAATAACTATTCTAATTTTCTCCCCATGAGGCACATCAATATTAGGACAAAAGTTTTAGTTTTTGGATTGCTTTTTGCGATTGTGCCTTTAGTGTTTACGATGACGCCGTTTCTGCTTATTTCGCGAAATGTTCAAACTAACGATTCAATAGATAGACAAAATCAGGTTGCCCAAACTACAGCAAGGCAGATATCCCAATTTATTTCAACTCAAATGCGGCTGTTGCAACGGGCTGAATTGTTGTCCCCTGAATTGCTGAACGACTCCGCGACTGCCGACCTGCTTTTGGAGCGTATGCTCGCTGATAATATTTCTATATTTAGTATTAGCCTTGTAAATGAAGCAGGACAAGAAGTTGAAAAAACGCATCGCCTGCGAGCGTCCGCAGAGGAAGAACTTGGTGATATATCACAAAACAAAGAGTTTCTGGCAGTTAAAGATCAAGGTGCTTATATCGGCCCTGTATTTTTTCAAGAAGGAAGACAGCGACCTCTTTTTAAAATAGGAACAGCTATCCACGACGAAAGAGGAGAAATGGTCGGCACTATATTTGCCGTGTTGGACGCGCGTAAAATGCAAGAAGCAATCAATAATACTACTGTCACCCAACGCGGAGGAAGAGTATACGTGGTAAACGAGGAAGGTGTAGTGTTGGCTCATCCTAATATCTCTCAAGTTTTAGCCCGCGAGAATTTTTCGCAATTGCCTATTGTTTCTGAAATAAAAAAGGGCGAGAGAAATGCGTTAAATCAATCCTATAAAAATGAGAGAGGTAACGAAGTACTTGGCGCTTGGGCGCCTGTTGAGGTGCAGTTGTCGAACCGCGCTTCGCCTGTGACGCCGGAAGTACAATGGTATGTTGTATCAGAAGAGAGGGCAAGCTTTGTTTTGCGGCACGTAAGGGAGGGCTTTTTCTTTAGTCTTATCTCTTTAGGTGTCGTGCTTCTTATTGTCTTGGTAGTTATATGGGTTTTATCAGGCAGAATAGTGAGACCTATATTAAAACTAAATGAGGCTATAAAGAAATTTGGTAGAGGCAATCTTTACACGAGGGCCGATGTGGAAACAAAAGACGAGATAGGAGATCTCGCACGCAACTTCAACGTTATGGCGGACTTTGTACAGAAGGCCAGAGAGCGTGATAAAACAATATCTCAAGCTAAGTCCGAATTCATTTCAATCGCAGCGCATCAACTAAGAACACCGCTTTCCACGATTAAATGGACCTTTCAAATGCTTTTGGAAGATGAAATGGGTAAATTAACTAAAGAACAGAAAAAATTTCTAAGACGCGGCAACGAGACCAACGAAAGAATGATTCAGCTTATAAACGACCTCCTGAGCGTTTCGCGCATTGAAGAGGGGAAATTTGGTTTTGAATTTAAAAAGGCGTCGTTGGTGGATGTTGTAGAAAACGTAGTTCAAGAAGAAAAATTGCGCGCGGAAAAAAATGAAATATCTTTTGAATTTAATAAACCGGAAAAAGAATTTCCGCAGATTGTTATGGATCCAGAAAAAATTACGATGGTTGTCGCAAATCTTGTAGATAACTCCATAAAATACACGCCTTCGGAAGGAAAGATAGAAATTAATATCACCCGCAGTGGAAAGTTTTTACAATTCTCCATATCAGATACTGGTGTGGGAGTACCTAATAAACAGATGTCGCGGCTTTTTAGTAAATTTTTCCGCGGAGAAAACGCTATGCGCATGCAGACAGAAGGAAGCGGTTTGGGGCTTTTCCTGGTTAAAAATATAGTGGAAAGGCACGGAGGAGAAGTGTGGGCTGAATCGGAAGAAGGCGAAGGCTCTACTTTCTACTTTACGCTTCCACTTAAAGAATCAATGATTCCTTCAGAAAAACAATTCCATACGCTGGCTTCAAAAAATTGACATCAGAACGATCCCGGAGGTCGTTCTATTAAATTCAAGCAAGTTGAATTTCAAGGCAACGGGGGTCTGACCCCCGTTGCCTATTTATAAAAAAGGCGCCGTACCCGAAGGTAAGCGCCTGTATGGGTTGGTGCAGGGTCAAGCGCACGAACAAAACAAGTTCCTCATATTATATTTCGGGCTCAGCTGCCCTGTCGTTGCTTAAGCTTGTACTTATGTACAGCGGGAATGAATACCGCCAATACATCAACAGGGACACCCACTAATGTATGCTTAATATACTCCTTATAAGAAGTGGCCGGGGCAGTTCCGCGAACCTTGATTCTTGCTTTAGGTAACCGCAGGAGCAACCAACTAAGTAACCGCACCTTAAGCCACCAGGGCCTCTTGGCGAAAACCGTAATTTTCAGCTTAGTAATTTCTCTGCCTTGCGCCCTGAAAAGTGCGCTTTCTCTATATTGTATTTCTAAAATAATGGGTTTAGCGTTGATTAAATTTTCGCTTGTGGTGAATGCCCGATTTTCTTCAACAAGCTTAACACTCGTTTTGGCGCCCAGATACTCGGCCATTATATCGGCTTCACTTAATTCGGGGAGTTCTTGGCTTGTGAAACCACCGGATAAAATAATGTATTCGAACTCATCTGCGCTCTCTGCAACCATATCCAGATGCTGTCTATACGTTTCGTCCAGATATACACCATAACCAAGAACAAGAGCTACATTCTTCTCGTCCTCCACTTACACCACCCCCCATTTGCGTTGAGTAGCATAATTACGAAGAACAGACCCATACTATAACATTAATGGTTATTTAAGTAAATTCCTACCCAACAGGATTCCGCACGGTCCCGGCTTACAGTTGACCATCAGTTATTTCTTAATGCTTTTTATGTATCAAGTGGACAGGCTACGCGAATTTTTTCAGAGTATGCTTGCCGCCACTTTTCTCTATGACACAGTCAAAATAGTTTCCTTCTTTGTTTTTAACTATTTTTTCTATAATAAGATAATCGCTCGGTACAACACTGTCTTTCAACTCATGCAGCGTGTCCAAATTATACCAGTCCAACTCACCCTCGTTATCTTCTGTTATTTCGAGTGTTTTTGGGTGCAACCGGCAAATATGGAGCGCGAAATGCATTGCGATCTCACCGCTTTCTTTTAGATGTTCGGATACAAAGCCCACATGTTCTTTAAATTCGGACTCTATCCCCGACTCTTCCTTAATTTCACGAACTGCTGCCTGGGAAATATGCTCGTTTTTTTCCACTTTACCGCCGGGCAAAGCAAGAAAGCCAGGGTATTCCTTTTTGCATTGGGGCCGTTTTATAAGAAGTATTTTATTGTCATACACTACCGCCGCAACAGCGACTGATAGAGGTTGTTCTTCCATGGTTATAGAGAAGAGACCAAAACTGTGCACGAATACTCATTCAAAGGCATTCGCGCTGTATCATAGCGGAGGGGGTGAGATTTGAACTCACGAGCCCCGAAAGGGGCACGGCTTTCCAAGCCGTTGCGATAGACCAGACTACGCGACCCCTCCACGAACCCCGCACAAATCAAAACTGTGCGGGGAGGATATTTTATTAAGCTATCTGCATACCATATACAAATACGGTACGGGGCTACTGCGGCGGGTAAAGTAGTCGCAACGCCTCCGCGCCTACCGGCGGATCAGCGCGCCGACTACTTTACATCATTCCGCCCATTCCGCCCATTCCTCCGGGCATGCCGCCGCCTGCGCCTCCTTCACTGTCTTTTTCTTCATCTTCAGGATCTTCGTTAATGGACGCTTCAGTGGTCAGAAGCATTCCGGTTGCGGAAGCTGCGTTTTCCAGAGAAGAGCGGACAACCTTTGCCGGGTCAATGACTCCGGATGCTTTCAGGTCTTCCTGTTTCATTGTTTTAAAGTTATATCCGTTAGTTCCTCCCGCCTTTCTAACCTGGTCTACCACTACTCCGGAATCCAAGCCGGCATTAGTGGCTAACTGGCGCAGAGGAGTTTCAAGAGCACTTCTGAGGATGTCTACTCCTACCTGCTCGTCCGAATCTTTAAGCTCAAATCCATCAAGAGCATTAGCTACACGCAAATATACGACACCACCACCGGGTACAATTCCTTCTTCTAAAGCAGCACGGGTAGCATTCAAAGCGTCTTCCATTTTCTGTTGTCTTTGCTTTACCTCTACCTCGGAGGCAGCACCCACACGAATTACGGCAACACCTCCGGCGAGTTTAGCAAGACGCTCCTGAAGTTTTTCTTTGTCAAAATCGGACTCGGATTTTTCGTAAGCTGCTTTTATTTGAGAAACTCTTTTGTCAATGTCTTTTTTAGTGCCTTTTCCTCCTACAATTGTTGTGTTTTCCTTTGTTGCGGCTACTTTTTCAGCTTCCCCTAACATAGTAAGCTCGGTTTCCTCTAACTTCATTCCTTTTTCTTCAGAAATTAAGTTTCCTCCGGTTACAGTAGCTATATCCTCTAACATCTCCTTTCTTCTGTCTCCGAAGCCGGGAGCTTTAACAGCAAGAGTATTAAATGTTCCTTTAAGCTTGTTCACAACTAACGTTGCCAGTGCCTCGCCTTCCACGTCTTCTGCAATAATTACAAGCTCTTTTTTGCCTCCCTGTGAAACTTTTTCAAGGATAGGCACAACTTCGTTCATTGAAGAAATTTTCTTGTCTGTGATGAGAATATACGGTTTTTCGTATTTCGCCTCCATTCTGTCCTGGTCCGTAATCATATAAGGAGAAATATATCCCTTATCAAACTGGAGGCCTTCAACAACCTCTTTGCTAAGGCCGAATGTTTGGGATTCTTCAACTGTTACAACGCCATCTTTACCGACTTCGCTCATAACCTCGGCAATAATCTTACCCATTTCGGGGTCATCAGCGGAGTTTGTGGCAACATTCTCAATAGCATCTTTCTTTTGAGAAATTTTTTCGGATGTCTGGTCCAGCTCTTTTACAACCTTGTCAACAGCTTTATCTACTCCGCGTTTCAAAGCACGGGGATTGGCTCCCGCGGCGAGATTTTTCAATCCTTCATTTATAATGCCCTTAGCTAAAATTGTTGCTGTCGTGGTGCCGTCTCCCGCGACATCATTGGTTTTATCCGCGATGTCTTTTACCAGCTCCGCGCCCATATTCTCTACCTTATCCTTGAGTTCTATCTCTTTAGCTATAGTTACACCGTCATTGGTGACCTGAGGTGCTCCGGCTCCTTTATCCAAAAGCACATTCCTGCCTTTGGGACCCATAGTTACACGCACGGCATCAGCAAGTTGGTTAACACCGGATTGTAACTTTTTTCTTGCATCTTCACTAAATAAAATTTGTTTAGCCATAGTTTGTTTTGTTCGGCTACGCCTCACAAACACGCGGAATAAACGCGGAACTTAATGCATATCGCGGAACTAAGCTGAAAAATTCCGTATATGTTCTGTGTATGGTTCCGCGTAGTTCAGCGCTTGCAAGCGAAGCGTTAGCGAGCGTTAATTATAATTTATTCATCTACAACAGCCAGAATGTCTTCTTCTTTAGCTATTAGATAAGTTTTGTTATGTATCTCTATTTCGGTGGGACCGTATTTTGAAAACAAAACCTTATCCCCTTTTTTGACTTCAGATTCTAACCTTTTGCCCGATTTATCCTTTTTTCCGGGGCCTACAGCAACAACAGTACCTTTTTGAGGTTTATCTTTTTCAGCAGTATCAGGTACAACGATACCGCTTTCTGTAACCTCTTCCTGCTCCTCGGGTTCTATTATAACGTTATCCCTCATCGGGGTTAATCTTACATTGGATGATTTTGTCATAATTCTGTTTTTAATCACTGAGTCCGCATGATCATAGTTATAAGTAGTCGGAGTGCCAACTTTTCCCTACACAATTTTCCTGCGAATCTCAGCGAATTTATTAAATTTTAATTACTTTTAGCAAACGACCATTTAGAGTGCCAATATTTATTGTACACAATTTGTTTTCAGGGTCAACATCCAAAAAAACCAATTTAAAACAAACAAGTAAAATAACTATTATTACTTGTTTGTTGAAAGCTACAGGCAACTTATAGCAACAGACAAAACCACTCCTGGGCCTATTTTCTATACGACTTATGTTATATTTTTATATACTTTACTCCTCTTTTAAAATACGGGATTGAGCAATGGAATACGCCGCATCACGCGGACTTATCTTCTCTTCTCTTTGTTTTTTCAATACTTCTTTAATGTTTTTTTCAATTTTTTCATCAATCAAACGAAACATTTCATTTAATCCGTAGCCCTGATGTTCCGCGTAAGAAGATAAGACACCGCCGGAATTGGCAACAAAATCGGGGATTATAAGCACATCTTTTTCTGTAAGCTCTTTTTCAATAGATTCAGACATAGGGATATTACCTCCTTCCACGATAATATCTGCTTTAATAGAATCTTTGTTGCCTGTATGGATAACATCTGTCGCGCTTGCGGGAATTAGAACGTCAACATCGAGTTCGAAAATCTGATCCTGCTCTATGTGTGTTATATCTTTGCCGGTATAATCTTTAAGGTTATTTTTGTCTATGTTTGTAAAGTTAAATATATCAACAGGAAGCCCTTCTTTATGAAAAACACCGCCTTCTTTAGCCGCCACAGCGACAACGTTCGCTCCCATATCTACCAATGTTTTAAAGGCAAACGACCCCACATTGCCGAATCCGTGTATCGCAATAGTGGTATTTTTTATATCTTTGTTTTGAGATTCAAGGGCTACACGAGTTGCTTGTGCAACACCGTATCCCGTGCTTCCGGCTTCGTGCGGGATACCGTGATACTCCATATCTCCTTCTTTCATATTCATATCTTCGGGTTTGCCTGTAGCTCCCCTGAAATTATCTATTGCCTCCACAAACCACTTCATTTCGGCTTTTCCCGTGCCTATATCCGGAGCAGATATATAACAATCGGGAATTAGAGGCTTGATTGAGCGCGCAAAACTTTGTACAAACTGTTTTTTTCGCTGCTCATCCCCACCTTTCCATATAATACCTGACTTTGCTCCTCCAAAGGGTATATCAGCAAGTGCATTTTTCCATGTCATAGTGCGGGCAAGACGAAACACCTCATCACGGTTAACATCTGGGGTCATCCGCATACCACCCTTACCGGGCCCTAACACGGTATTATCAATAACCAAAAAACCCTGCATTCCTATCTTAGGATCGTAAATTTCTATTACTTTCTCCGGCCCGAACTCGTTATGGGGAATCATATAATTATCTTTTATGGAGGGGGGGTAATAAAATCCAATAATTTTGTCCGCCCGGGAGGTCTCGCCCCGAACCAGTCGCCTAACGGCTCCGGTTCAGGGCGCCCCGTCGCCGCAGTCATTCGACACGGCAAGTATGACGGGGCGAACCTCCGACATATAGATTAAAATTCTATCAACTGAATAATTCGGTAATTTTGTCCGCCCGGGAGGTCTCGAACCTCCGACACATGGCTTAAAAGGCCACTGCTCTGCCAACTGAGCTACGGGCGGGCAGATTATAACCATTTCTATGACTGTGACAAAACTTTTCCTTGTTAAGTTATAGTCATAGTTCTCCTATTCTCGTTCTTTTCCGGGTTTTTTTCTTGTAAGAAGTATAACTAATAATGGAGCCAAAGACCACAAAAAAGCCGGGGTGGTTCTTAAAAATCCTTGCTTAACAATTTCCGAAAAATCACCGGCAAACACAGAAAACAGTTGCGCAAGCACGATACTGCTCAAAAACCCGGCCAGTCCTATACTTACAAATAATTTCTGCCAAAAATCCGCTTTCCGGAAGCGCAACTTAGGTAAAATATCCCGCGCTCCCGCTCCCGAAAATATATAGTATAGCAAAACTATAAAAATAGCAAACATTCCCAGATCTGCAATATCGGCATGAATATTTAAAGCTTGACTGATAGAATTCGTAAACGGGAACCACTGTAAAAGAGCATATCCTCCATAAATGCTTACTGTCAACTGAACTATGTGGCTCCGCTTATTGCCGGCAGCGTATAGAATAAACGCGAGAAATATAGCTGATGCTACAGCCAAATCCCAGGTTAAAATAACATTTTCTGCCTCCATTTTATAGGCCTTCTTCTTTTAATTGCTGTAAAAGCTCTTTCGCTTTTTTGGACAATCTTCGGGGTTTTTTAAGTTTAATGGTTACATACAGGTCACCTGTTTTCCCCTGAGTTCCCGCTTCTCCGGCACCGTCTACTCTGATAGTGCTGCCCTCATTTACGCCCGCAGGTATATTGACGCTAACATCGCGTTTGCCCTTAATCCTTCCCTCACCATAACATTTTGTACAGTTTTTTTCGGGAATATTTCCCTTGCCCCTGCATTCATGGCAAAGTTGAATGTTGTTAAACACGCCGAAAAACGTTTTTTGCTGCTGTTTAACTTTTCCTACACCCCGGCATACATTACATGTCTGCATTTTGCTTCCGGGTTCATTTTGCTTGCCTCCGCATTTATCGCAGGGTATTTGAGTTTCAAAAGAAATATCTTTTTTGACGCCCATATAAGCATCGGCTAAAGATATCTCCATCGCAACCTCTATATCGCGGCCTCCTTCTTCTCTCCTGCGTTGTGCTCCACCTCCAAAAAACTCCTCAAAAATATCTCCAAGGTCAAATTCAACTCCTCCCTGGCCACCGAAAGGATCTCCCTGGCCTCCTTGTGCGCCGCCGAAAGGATTAAATCCTCCGCCGCCTGCGCCCTGACCTCCGGCACCTTCAAATGTGCTTCCGAATCGGTCGTATTGAGCTCTTTTTTGGTCATCACTTAAAACCTGGTAAGCTTCACTCACCTCTTTGAATTTTTCAGCATCTCCCCCTCTGTCAGGGTGATATTGATGGGCTTTCTTTCTGTATGCCTTTTTTATTTCCTCCTTATCGGCATCTCTGTTTACGCCCAGTATGTTGTAGTAATCCTTTGCCATAAATTTATTTTCCTTCGCCTCACAAAAAACATTTGACACTTGACCTTTGACTGCGCTCGCTTTGCGAGCGCCCGGAAAATCGCAAAACGATTTTGTCAGGAGTCAGATGTCAAATGTCATCAGGTGTGCGAAGCATTTGCTTTTTTAATTCTGTATTCTGCATTCTCATTCTTAATTCTTGATTCTGGTACCACTATTTTCCGATTTCCAACTACCAGTTTCCATAAGCGAAGCGGAACGAGTTTATTCCAAAACCGGAACTTCCTTAACTATTTCAACTTGTTTTATATCTAAGATATTATACAACAAAAGAAGTTTTATTGCAACCACTATAAATATAATATACAGCCACATAAGAGGCCACAAAAGAACCCTCATTACAGCAAATAGTGCCGCAACAAAGAAAACAGGGAGGGTTTCTTCATACGGCGCTAAGCTGGTTTTTATAAAGTCATTTAAGCGTTGGCGCGCGAATTCCCGAAGAGGTTGCTCTAAAGCGGCCTCATCCAATAATTGATTTTGCTGAAGTGTCTCTTGTTCGAGCTGTTGAATTTCGTTTGTATCAATGTTTTGCCTCTCCGGCAAGAAATCGCTTGCAAAGCCCCGCAACAAACTTTCCTGAAAATCCCCCACTGTGCCTCCTTTCGCATAACCGGGTAACGCAACGTTTAAGAATGAGTCCACGGGGGCAAACACAGCATTAAAAACTTCGGGGGAAATTTCAAGATCATCCTTATACTCCTCACCTATTACCATTGAATTAAAACTGAAAGCCAAAAATAAGGCCAGGCCGCTAAAGACCACGGTTAAAGATTTACGAAGGATCATCCATAAACTAAAATCCGCGAGTTTTCTTTGTGTTTTACCGCCACGCACATATCCAAACCAAAGGGCAGTAGCAAATATAGCAACAGCGATGAGATTAGACGTAGTAAAACCGAATAAAATAAGGAGCCAAACAATATTTATAGCATAAAGCAGGTACGCAAAACGCTTTTGCACGAATAAAATCGTAAAAGCAAGCATCAGAGTCCAAGCAAAACCGAAAGCCGCAGCTCCCGCGAGGTGCGGTACATCGAATTCCGATCCGGAAAACATACGGAATATTAAAAACCAGTAGGCCAAAGAAAACGCGGTAAAAACAGCGCCTAACCATATCTGCTTGGGAGGCACCTCTCCTGAATGAAATCTATAACTCAAATCATGGGGCATAACATATTCATTATATCATACACAATGAATAAGTAATCCGTAATATGTAATCTGTTATTCAGTTATTCGGCTATTAAGCGAACGGTGTCAATGTTGACATATTGATAAACTAATCTTATTATTAACGCAGCACCAGATCCAACGAAAGGAGAAGCTATGTGGCTTTTTATGATGTTATTACTCGGGGCTCTGACAGTATTTATGTGGATGAATGCAGGGAAAGAGCTTTATCTTGCTGACAAGAGTGCTCTGGGTAGCATTGCAGTGGGGTTTTTTGCACTAGTGGCTTTTTGGGGCGCGTCTATGTTATATATGACCCCCTCCCCTCCCTGTCCGATTGAAGCCCCGGACGTTGGAACACACGAGGCCAGAATTACAGGAGAAAATGATGAACTGGTGCAGGTTCTTGTCTATGCAAATGACGAGAAACCATTCGAAGAATCAAACACCAAATGCTACCTGGTTCCTGAACACAGAGTAAGTGAAGAAGTTGAGTACAGCGAAAAGATGCGAGAGATTGAAGTAAAAGAACAATATGGTTCCCGCGTAGTGTCTATAAAATAGTTTCTTGCCCTCCCGTACTTTTAGACGGCCCTTTTCAGGGCCGTCTTTAATTTTGTTTAT
>CAYMUG010000003.1:38042-46795 GCA_964393575.1 uncultured Candidatus Saccharibacteria bacterium
TCTTCTTCAGGACTTTTTGCTTCTTCTATTTTACCGTGTTGTTTTTCGTACTCCCCTACTTTTTTATGCAAAACAGCGGCGATACGCTTTGCATGCCCGGGGCTCACAACAATTCTATCTACAAGCTGCCCGGCGGGAGGGTGTGCCAGGAAAAAATCCATAATAAATTCCTCTTTCTTTGCAGAAACCTGCATCATATTCGCATAATGACCTTTCAGCGCCTCATCTGTTGCTTTTATGTTGAGTTTGTTTTGGTTTTGGTTGTTGTTTTCTTCCATATCAATGTTAAACCCGAGAGTATAAACTCCCGGGCTTGTTATTGTTATTTGTTATTTTACGAATCATCTTTCTTGTCCTCGCCTTCGTCAGTATTAGTGTTGTTATCAGTGCCACTCTCAGTATTACTATCAGTGTCAGGGTTGGTGTTGGTTTCAGTATCCTGCCCTGTATTCGCCTGGCTTGCCCCGTCATCGCTTTGCGTGTTATCGGCATGATCCGCACCTAAATCCGGATTCTCCTGCTGTTGTTGCTGTTCTTCTTGTGCTGCTTTGTATGCCTCCTCGCCCAGTTTTTGAGATGCCTGACTTAGTTCATCTATTGCATTCTTTATATCTTCCACGTTTACATCATCCTTATCTTTAACCTGCTTGAGCGACTCAAGCTTTTCATTGATGTTATTCTTTGTCTCTTCATCTACCTTATCTCCGTGATCTTTAAGCGCCTGCTCTGTTGAATAGATAAGTGTTTCCGCCTGGTTGCGCTGTTCAATGAGTTCTTTTTTCTTTTTGTCTTCCTCTTCATGCTCTTCAGCTTCTTTTTTCATTTTTTCTACCTCTTCTTCGCTCATGCCGCTGGAGGCCTCAATACGCACGCTTTGTTCCTTGCCTGTTCCCTTGTCTTTAGCACTAACATTCAGAATACCGTTTGCGTCCAGGTCAAATGTTACCTCAATCTGAGGTGTGCCGCGGGGAGCGGGCGGAATGCCGTCCAGAATAA
The DNA here is from genome assembly GCA_964393575.1 of uncultured Candidatus Saccharibacteria bacterium. GTDB lineage: Bacteria > Patescibacteriota > Minisyncoccia > Spechtbacterales > 2-12-FULL-38-22 > CAYMUG01. The sequence goes on from CAYMUG010000003.1 coordinate 39,039, forward strand.
ACTTACCCAGTGATTTGTTGTCACTTGCCATTGGCCTCTCACCCTGGAGTACGTGCACCTCTACCGAGCCTTGGTTGTCGGCGGCGGTGCTGAATACCTGTGATTTCTTGGTGGGTATTGTTGTGTTTTTTTCTATAAGAGGTGTCATTACACCACCCAGAGTTTCTATGCCGAGAGTAAGCGGAGTTACATCCAGGAGAAGAACATCTTTTACATCTCCTCCCAGAATACCTCCCTGTATTGCGGCACCCATAGCAACTACCTCGTCGGGATTTATGTTTTTATGGGCTTCTTTGCCGAACATTTCTTTTACAGAGTTTTGTATCGCGGGCATTCTTGTTTGACCTCCGACAAGAATCACCTCATTGATGTCATTCAGCTCAAGTCCGGCGTCTTTTACGGTTTGCTTTGTTCGTTCTTCCGCTTTCTTTACGTATTCGGATACAAGCTCCTCAAACTTAGCTCTTGTGAGTTTAAGGTTTAAGTGTTTGGGTCCGGAAGAATCACTGGTAACAAACGGAAGATTTATTTCAGTTTCCTGTGTACTGGAGAGCTCCTGTTTGGCGTTTTCCGCAGCGTCCTTAAGTCGCTGTTTAGCCAAATTGTCCTCGCCCAGGTCTATTCCTTCCTCTTTTTTGAATTCTTCTATGAGCCAATTAGTGATTTCACGGTCAAAATCATCTCCGCCCAGGTGAGTATCGCCTCCTGTGCTTTTTACCTCAATCGTGTCTTCAGAAACATCAAGCACGGATACGTCAAACGTGCCGCCTCCGAAGTCGTAAACTACAATTTTTTCGTCTTTTTTCTCGTTAAATCCGTAAGCGAGAGCAGCCGCTGTGGGTTCGTTAATTATTCTCTTTACATTTAAGCCCGCAATTTTACCCGCGTCTTTTGTTGCCTGTCTTTGGGCGTCATTAAAGTACGCGGGAACCGTAATTACAGCATCTTCTATGGTTTCGCCTAAACGATCTTCCGCGTCCTGCTTGAGTTTTTGAAGTACCATCGCGGAAATTTCCGCGGGACGCTTCCATTCTTCGCCGAATTTTATTTCAACCTCTCCTTTCTCACCCTCTTTTGTTTCAAACGGCACATTCTTTGTAACTTCCTGTGCTTCGGAGTCATTAAACTTGCGCCCGATAAGACGCTTAGATGAAAAAATAGTGTTTTTCGGATTAGTAACGGCCTGCCTTTTGGCTGTCAGACCTACAAGGCGCTCGCTTTTCTGGTTAAGCGCCACTATTGAAGGTGTTGTACGATTACCTTCTTTATTTTCTAAAATTTTCGGTTCGCCGCCTTCCACAACGGCCATTGCCGAGTTTGTTGTTCCTAAATCAATTCCTAAAATTTTACCCATAAGTCAAAAATTTTTAATTTTAATTTCTAATTAATTTGTGTTCTCAGTTGTTGGTTGTTAGTTGTTAGTTGTCAGTTGTTGGTTGTCAGTTGTTGGTTGGTGCCTTATTCCACTTTCACCTGCGCCGGTCGAATTACTTTGCCCTCCAATTTATATCCCTTGCGTACTATTTCTCCTATATTACTACCTTCACCTTCAGTTGCTTCATGCACCTCCGGATCAAACTCATCTCCCTTTTTTGCTTCTATCTCCTCTATGCCCAAATTTTTAAGCATCTGCTGCGTATATTTTTCTATCTGCTCCACACCTTTATACCAATTGCTTTTTGCGATGTCTTCCGGGGTATGTTCCGTCATAAGCTGTAGGTTGTCCAGAACACCCAGAAACTGGATAACAGTATCTTCTTTTACGTTCTCGCGCGCCTCTTCAATATACTTTTGCATTTCTTTTTTATAATTGGCGAATTCAGCGCGCTCTTTCTGCCATCCCTCTAAATATTTTTTCTTTTCGCGTTCCGCTTTTTTTAGCTTCTTTTTCAACTTCTTTATTTCCTCTTCGGCCTGTTCAGCCCGGTTTTCATTTTCTTCATTTGTGTATTCGTGGTCTTGATTCATAATTTTATTCGCTCACTGCGTTCGCTCATAAAATCGCGGAATAAACTCGGAACTTAATATAACACCACAGAACTACACTGAAAGTTTTCCGTATATATTCCGTGGATAGTTCCGCGTAGTTCCGTGCTTGTAAGCTCCAGTGAGCTTTACTTTATATCATTAAAGAAATCTTTTATGTCCTCTAATAATTTAATATTCTCTTCGTAGGGCATTCGGGTGGGTCCCAAAATTCCAAAAATCGCTTTTTCACGTCCGGGGAGTTCACTCTTAAAAGTCATTAAGCTGAAGGGTAAACTGTTTTCCTCTTCTCCAGTCTCTCCTATAAATATATTTATGTCATCCCGTATAGATGTATACAGATCTTCCAAACGCTCCTCAAGTGATTCCGCATATTCCACCAAAATCCTAATGTTTTCCGCGTTAATAAACTCGGGTTCATTAAGAAGATACTTTAATCCTTCTCTGTAGAAATGGTTTATGTTTAAAAGACCGGCAAAAGCAAAGGAGTTTGTCATTTCGGCCAAACGGTGGCTCAAGACTTTCGCTGCGTTATCATGGGACTTCTTGAGGGCTTCTTTTAGCTCTTTTTCTGTTTGGTCAAGCTCCTTTTGTGTTTTTGTTTCTTCTTTTTTGTTTTGTCCGGCCGGTTGCCTTGAACCTAAAGCTACCTTGTCTACATAATACCTATACCCTTTAACTGTAGGCACACGTCCGGCGGATGTATGCGGTTGATACAGGAAATCCATCTCGTCTAACTGGGACATTATATTGCGGATAGTCGCCGAACTCAAATCGTATTTATATCTATTCAGCAAATCCCCACTGCTTATGGGTTGTGCTGTTTCTATATAGTGTTCTACTATATCCAAAAGTATTTTTTCTGTTCTATCTCCGGTATTCATATCAAAATCATATTACTGAGGGTGCCACCGATACTCTCTCCCGACACGCCTAATTCATGATACACAAATTAGCACTCTCTTGTCAATACTGCTAAATATACAGACACACATTAAAGTGTATATACCGAATAAACCGGCTTCAACAAAGCAACAGCATAAATCGGTGTGTTAAAAAATATGATATACTGGTAAAATGAGGTAACTCTGCTTCGCAGAATCAGCAATCAGGAATTAAGAATAAAGAATGGGAATACAGAATTAAAAAAGCAATCGTTTCGCACACCTGACATTTGACTTCTAACTCCTGACAAAATCGCTTTGCGATTTTCCGGACGCTCGCAAAGCGAGCGCGGTCAAAAGTTAAAGGTCAATTGTCAAATGTTTTTTGGGCGTAGCGAATAAAAAATTATGAAATTACATGACACCCTCTCGGGCAGAAAAAAACAACTCCAGCATCCGAAAAGCAAAAAGCTTCGGCTTTTTGTATGCGGACCCACGGTGTATGACTTTTCTCACGTAGGACATGCCCGTACATATATAATTTTTGATATGTTTGTGAAATATATGCGCGCTCAGGGTTACAAAGTGTATTACCTTCAGAATATAACAGATATTGATGATAAAATAATACACCGCGCTCATAAAGAAAACACTACCGCAAAAAAGGTGGCTGAAAAATACGAAAAAGAGTATTACAAAGATATGGAAATCCTGGGTATAGATAGCGTAGATAAATACGCGCGTGCGGGAGATTATATGGAGGAAATCATAAGGCAGATTAAAAAACTTATGCAAAAAGGTTACGCATACGAAACCGAAAACGGTGTATATTTTCGTGTTAGCAAGTTTAAAGATTACGGCAAGCTATCACGCCAACACCTTAAAAAAGTGAAAGATATTGAAGAAGATCCTGAAAAAGAAAACCACTTGGACTTTTCCCTATGGAAAAAATCAAAACCCGGAGAACCGGCCCGGAAAAGCCCGTGGGGTAAAGGCAGACCGGGTTGGCATATAGAAGACACAGCAATTACTCACAAGGAATTCAAGTCGCCTCAGTACGAAATACACGGAGGAGCACGCGACCTTATATTCCCGCATCATGAAGCTGAAATAGCACAGATTGAAGCCGCTTACGGGAAAAAACCTATGGTAAAATTCTGGATGCACACAGGATTTCTGCAAATAAAAAAGGAAAAGATGAGCAAATCCCTTGATAACTATATTACGATCAGGGATGCGCTTAAAGATTATAGCCCGGAGACACTTCGTATGTTTTTCACAACCAGACATTACCGCTCCCCCATTAATTACGACCCGGATAAACTAAATGAGGCACAAGCGAATGAAGAGAGGTTAACCGAATTCTGGGCAAAACTTTTTTCCGGAGAATTTAAAGATAAAAACAAGAAAAAAAATGCCCGTATCCAAACTATACAGGAAAACTTTTGGGCTAATTTGAAAGATGACTTCAATACTCCCAAGGCAACTGCCGAACTTTTTAAGTTAGTAAATTTAGTGTATAAAACAAAGAAAATTGGTGAAGCGGACGAGAAAAGTATAAAATCCTTTTTGAAAAAAGTTAATAAAATCTTTAACATAGTGGATGAAAACGCTGTATCCGCTGAAAACAAAGTGCCGCATGAAATAAAAGAAATGGTTGCGAGGCGGGAAGAATTACGGCGTAATAAAAAGTTCAAAGAAGCCGACGAACTTCGCGAAAAACTACGCTCCCGCGGTTATATCATAGAAGATACAGAGAAGGGGGCTAAGATTAAACGAAAATAAGCTCGCTTCGTTCCGACTTAACGTCGGAACTCCGCTCGCCGTAATCCGTAATACGTAATATGTAATCTTAAATTCCAAATTAAAAGGACACAAGGACACAAACAAATATCAAATTAAAAATTAGAAACCGTTTGTTGTTTGGTATTTGTGTATTGTAGTTTGTTTGTATCTTGTGTCCTTGAGTATTGTGATTTATATGTTACCTGTCACTATTTTGTAAGCCGAATACAAAACAAAACTATGCCCAACCAAAATCAAAACCAAACCCAAGATGCAAGAATGCCTCCCCAGGACCGGGAAGCGGAAATGTCTGTATTGGGTTCTATTCTTATGGATAAAGAGGCCTTTTATAAGGTAGTTGGTTTCCTGCGGTCGGAGGATTTCTACGTAGACAGACACAGAAAAATATTCAAAACAATGACGGAATTGGCGGAAAACGGCCACCCCTTAGATGTGCTGAGCGTGGGCAGTAAACTAAAAGAAAAAGGTATTATGGAAAATGTCGGCGGGCAAGCTGCCTTAACTGAGCTGGTGAATTCGGTGCCTTCAGCTGCCAATGTCGCTTATTACGCGAATGTTGTTAACAAAAAATCGATCTTGAGAAGGTTAATTGAAGCGTCTTACGGTATTGCCGAACTCGGATATAAAGAGGAGAAAGATACAGACGAACTGTTAGACGAAGCTGAAAAACAGGTTTTCAATATTTCTCAAAGAGTAAACTCGCAAAGCTTTTCTCCTATCACAACATCACTTGAAGAAGCGTTTGATAGAATAGATGCTTTACACAAAAGTACCGGCGAGATGCGCGGAGTGCCTACGGGGTTCAATGATTTGGATAACTATCTATCCGGTATGCAAAAGTCGGACTTAATAATACTTGCTGCCCGGCCGTCTTTGGGTAAATCAGCGTTCGCGCTGGATATTGCACGCAATGCGGCAGCAAAACACGGAAAATCCGTAGGTATGTTCAGCTTAGAGATGTCCCGCGACCAGATAGTTGACCGCCTTATAGCTGCCGAAGCGAATATTGATTTGTGGAAGTTGAGAACAGGAAAGCTGTCATCTCACGGGGAACATAATGACTTTACAAAAATACAGGAGGGCTTAAATGCTTTAGATAAAGCGGCAATTTACATAGACGACGGATTGACTTCTTCAGTGCTGCAAATGAGAGCGATGGCTCGCCGGCTGCAAACGGAAAAAGGGCTTGATCTTTTAATTGTGGATTATCTTCAGCTCATACAACCACAGCATTCATCTGAAAGTATGGTTCAACAAATAACAGAAATATCAAGATCTCTAAAAGCGCTGGCACGTGAATTGAATATATCCGTGTTAGCCATAAGCCAGTTAAACCGAGCTGTGGAACAAAGGCATCCGCCCATACCGAAGTTATCCGATTTAAGAGAAAGCGGAAGTATAGAACAGGACGCGGATGTTGTTCTATTTATATACCGGGATATACGAAACGAAGAAGAGCCGGAAAAAGAAAACTTAGCCGAAGTACACATAGCAAAACACAGAAACGGTCCTGTGGGCAAAGCAGAGCTTTTCTTTAACAAGAATTCCGCCTCTTTCAGTAATCTGGATAAACACCACGCAGAAGCTGACACCAACCCTCCGCCGCCGGAGAGTGATGTGGGTGTTGATGATATACCTTCTTAAGCTCGTCCGTCCGTCAGATGGAGGACGGACTCGCACACCTGACATTTGACACCTGACATTTGACAAAATCGCTTCGCGATTTTCCGGGCGCTCGCAAAGCGAGCGCAGTCAAAGGTTAAAAGTCAATTGTCAAATGTTTTTGCGAACGAAGTGAGTAAACAAAAATCCATGCTTCCTGAATCTTTAGAAAAACTGCAAAACCAATTTGAAAAATTGCCCGGGGTCGGACCCAGACAGGCGCGCCGGTACGCTTTTTTTGTGTTTAAGCAGGAACAAAAATACGTAGAAGAACTTATAGAAAACCTGCAAACTTTGCGCAAAAGCGTAACTATGTGCGGAAATTGCTATATGCCTACCGAAAACAAAGAGGTATGTAAGGTGTGCGCAGACACAAAAAGAGACGGGGGTACCATATGTGTAGTAGAAAAAGAGAGCGACGCCCTAACAATGGAAAAATCAGGAAAATATAAGGGGGTATACTTTGTGCTCGGAGAAAATATATCCCCGAAAGGCAAAAACACTTTGGCTAAAGAGAGAATTAAAAACCTTATAAATAAAATTCAAAACTCGGATAAAAACCGGGAAATAATATTGGCGCTTAACAATACCCGCGAAGGCAACTTTACCTCTCTCTATATTGAAGATCTGTTTAAAAAAAGAGGGCTAAATAAAAAAGCGCGCTTAACGCGCCTGGGCCGGGGGCTCTCCACCGGCAGTGAACTGGAATATTCCGACGAAGAAACATTAAAAAATGCCTTAGAAAACCGATTGTAATTTCTAAGGCGTTTTTATTCCCCTTCTTCAACTTTCAAACCTAAGTTTAAAAACTAAAGAAGGGGACCAGCGGGTTCGACATACGTCGAACCCGCTGGTGGATGGAGAAGCATGCTATAAAACCTGGATAGGTAGCTAGCTATACATCTCCACCCAAGAATGTACAAGGGGGAGCCGGAGGGTAACCGTATGGACAACTCTTTTAGGGTAGAATCCTTAATAACCTCCCGGCTCCACGTTTGAGGGGGTGGGAGTAAGTTTTCAAAAACCACTTTCGTGCACTCAAGCGCACAACTCCCACCCCCTCTTTAACCTTTGAATTACTCAAACTCAAAAACTAAAGAAGGGAGCCAACGGATCCGACGTACGTCGGATCCGTTGGCGGGCGGAGAAACTGGAGATAAAACCTAAGTAGGAACAACAATATCTCCACCCAAGAATGTACAAGGGGGGGGGAGCCGGAGGGGGTAGGCTATCCTATAACTCTTTTAGAGTAAACCGCCTAAAAACCTCCTCCGGCTCCACGTTTGAGGGGTGGGAGTAATAGTCCAAACAACACTTTCGTGTATCGTACCATACAACTCCCACCCCTTCTTTAACTTTCAAACCTGAGTTTAAAAACTAAAGAAGGGGTCCGGGTCCGATTTGAATCGGACCCGGACT
>CAYMUG010000004.1:0-16863 GCA_964393575.1 uncultured Candidatus Saccharibacteria bacterium
TCAAAGTATTTTCCGAAATTATTTAAGTTAGTCCCCTGCAAAAGCACACAGGACAAATTGTTTTCTGAGGCAAACTTGGCAGCAACAGGATCTATAGGCGTTTTCATTCCCGGCTGCCATTCCTCGTGCGGAGTTAATTTTTTATACTTTTCCCAGGAAAGATTTTCTAAGGGTTTTGCGTCTTTGTACGTATGCACATCTTTATCGTAAATATATGGAATTTTAGTTGCTATTACAATTTCTTTAACGCCAAACCTCTCTGCTAATCTGAAGGCAATGTAGTCAGTGCTCCAGCCGGGTATGTGACCCGCGGCAAAAAAAAGCGCGTTATTTTTAAAATCGCGCTTTTTTATTTTTTTATCAGGAGAATCTAAAACAACCGGATAGGCATCTTCAGCAAAAATAGTACGGAGAAGGTGCGCATTAATTCGTGTGGAGTGTATGCCTAACCAATCTTTATCCTCTTGGCTAATGCCTGAAACTTCGGATGCGGCTTTCTGGTAATCTCTGGCTAACTTTCCTCCGCCCGCTATTATAACAAATTTAGTCCCTTCTTTTATGCGTTTTTTTAAAAAACTTCTGAAATGTTTAAGAAAATCGGTTTGTATGCTTTCGGAAACTATTATAGAACCACCAAGAGCTATAACAACTACATTATACTTTTTACTATTAATACTATTGCTTGACTTTAAGTTAGTATTATCAAAATTCATAAACGCGCCATCTTGAATTTCTTAACAAACCTTCTCATAAGGAAATTAACTCCTCTCCGGAACACCCCTTTAGAAGAGGTTCTCCGGAGAGGAATAGCGGCAAGACCGTGTTGGCTAAACGCCACGTGGGTATCCGCAGCCCAAGCCCGCAAGCCGGAGCTATATAGGATTCCCTTAAAAGAACTAATGACCCAACGTCTTACCGTTGCTATTCCTCAACTTTCATTTTAACAATTGTACCGAAAATATGTAAATCGGGAGTTATCTCTGACACTTAGTACAAAAGTGTGTACCCCTTCCGGCCAAAGTAATACGCTTTACCGGAGTTCCGCACCTTGTGCATTCTTTTTTACTGTAAATTTTAAAGTTATCCTGGTACGTGCCTTTATTTCCGTCGGGATGCATCCAGTCGCTGACACTGGTACCTTCGTGTTGCAGCATATCGGAAAGTGTAGAATTCAGCGCTTTATACAATCCGGAAAGTTCTCTCGTGGTGAGCTTATTCATTTTCCGCACAGGATTAAGTTGCGCATTCCATAACGTCTCATCGCAAACAATATTTCCGACTCCCGCTATCTTCTCCTGCTGTAAAAGAAAGGACTTAAGCGACGCGGTTGAGGCGCTGCCTAAAGATATAAACTCTTCTTCTGAAACCCGCAGCGCGTCCGTGCCGAGTTTTTTTACATAGCCCTGTTTTTGAAACCAATTTTGTGAACCGTACCAAATAATGCCGAATCTGCGCGGATCCACCAAAACCAGTTCTTTGTCTTTATCCAATCTCAACCTGAAGCGGGTATGCGCCTTTGAAGTTTTAGTGCCGTCCAACATAATCGCCCCCGACATTCTCGGGTGGATTCCAAGAATTTTACCCCTGTCCAGTTCAAAAACAACCGCCTTTCCTTTGCGCTCTATACTCTGTATCCTTCTGCCTATAAGAGAATTTTTGGTTTTTCTTAAGCTATTTTCTTCGGAAATAAAGTTATTTATACCGTCGATCCATAAGTCCGAAATAATCTTTCCTCGAACAGAAGATAGTTTTCGCTTTGTGATTTCCGCTTCTATGATTTCAGGCATGAAGTAGTTTCTTAATGAATGCGAGCCGCCAGGCGAAGTATGAATTTAGAAACAGCTTCACCCCGCATAAATTTTGCCATCCCAAAATATTGGTTGTAGGTGTTTTTGAATGATTGGTTATATGCTTGCGGCACGCGGGGCCGAATAGGCCCTTCCAGTGGAGAGCGTGCCGCCGCCTACGCCAAGCAAAATTCTGTGCGGGGTTACACAAATTAGAACAATTTACTCCAACAGATCATCCATATCCTCATACAAAATCTTTTCCTGTATATTTCTGTAATTAATAAGCTCGTTTTCTTTAAACCAATGGCTTATTTCTTTTTCCGCCTCTTCCGTAGAGCCGGAGGCATGAATTATGTTACGCACGGAGCGCTCATCGGAGTCAGCCATTTTATAAGAATCCATAACATAATCTCCTCTTATAGTACCGACATCTGAAGAAAGCGGCTCTGTGTCACCTACAAGTTTGCGCACAAGCTCCACTGCATGCGCTCCCTCTAAGACCATAGCCACAACCGGCCCGCTTGAAATGTATTTTGTAAGCCGTTCCAGAACAACACCCCCTGCCTCTTCAGGATCTTTTGAGGGTGGCTCTTTTCCTTGTTTTTCATAACCTTTTATAATTTTTTCTCCGACGCTTTTTCTCCACTCCGGATGCATATCGTAGTGCTCTTTAGCTGTTTCCGAATCAGGTACCAGCATTTTAAGTGCTACTAATTTAAGCCCTGCTTTTTCAAAACGATTAACAATTTCGCCCACAAGAGATCTTTGCACCCCGTCGGGCTTTACCATTACAAAAGTACGTTCGTGTTTAAAATGATTTTTTTGCATACCATAATTCTCGACGAGACGTAGCGTCTACGCTGCGCCGACTACTTTAGAATGAATTACCATAACTACGAATAATAATATCACCGTTTAGGTCATTTCGCAAAACCTTGCCGAAGTTTTTTAATCTTTTTACGACTTTTCTGTGCGGATGACCGTAAGAATTCTCGCCTACCTGTATCACGGAAAGCTCGGGGTTTACTTTGCCTACGAAGTAAGGATTGCTTGAGGACTTGCTTCCATGGTGAGCTGCTTTCATGATCTCGCATTCTAAATCCGTATTTTGCGCCAGTTTAATTTCGGTTGCTTTTTCTATATCACCGGTAAAAATAAAGCAATCTTTTTTGTATGTGAGTTTAGTAACCACAGAAAGGTTGTTGTCTTTCGCACTACGGGGAAGATCTGCCGGAGGCCATAAAATTTCAAGTTTTGTGTCTTCATCTAACCGAAGAATATCCCCGCGCTTTACCCGGGAAAGTGAAAGATTTTTCGCGGTCGCTAAAAATCTTTCACTTTCTTTTGAATCCGTTTCGGTCTGCGATACTAAAACCATATCCGTATCAAATCTATTTAAAACCTTATCCATACCACCTATATGGTCTTTATCCATATGTGTCGCGATAATTATATCTATATGCCTGTCATAAAATGGTACCGCGCCCTCTAATTTTTCTAAAATATCAGCATCTTCACCCGCATCTATTAAAACTTGCCTTTGGTTGCGCGTTTCTATAAAAATAGCATCTCCCTGCCCCACATCAAAAAAATGTACTTCTAAAGCACCTGAAGGGGTTGAAGTATAAGCGAGAGACAAACCAAGTCCCATGGCGATAATTAAAAATAGTAGTATGTATTTTTTCTTGGATTCCATAATTTTCAAGTCCTAATTTTCAATTTGAAAATGGCAAAATTGAACACTGGTACTTTTATTAGCTAAACAAGCTAACTATGCCCCAAATATATTCTCCGAAAAACCACGCCGGTGTCGCTAATATTTTGCTGCCTGTTGTCGCAAGAAATCCTGCCGGTATTACCACAGGCAAAGCCGGCACTACAAGAAGGTTTGTAATGGGTGCCGTAAAAGATACGACCCCAAAATTATAAAACACCAAAGGTGCTGTAAACACTTGCGCCGAAAATGTCATACTAAGAACGCTTCTTATTTTGAAAAATCCTTCAGGGATTTTTAACTTACCTAGCCAAAATTTTATCTTGTCCGCAAAAAGCAAAATACCGCTGACAGCAAGAAATGAAAGTTGAAAACCTATATCATGCCTTACAATAAGCGGGTTTAACACCACCATTATAGTTGCCGCATAAATGAGGGCCCTCCATGTGGAACGCGGCCTTCCCAGGCGTTCGGCAAAAATCACCACACCGGCCATCATTCCTGCGCGCACAGCAGAAGCAGGAGCTCCCACAAGGATAATATAAAAAGCCATAAGCGAAAGCGCGATATAACTCGCATAATCACGCCTCAATAGACCCGTATGCGCCAGAACATAAAACAAAATAATAGTGATAATGGCAATGTGCATGCCGCTTATAGCAACAATGTGGCTAAGTCCGGCGCGCCCAAGATTGTCACGTTGCTCTTCTGTAATACCCGTCTTATTCCCTAAAATCATTGCCGAATACAGAGTGCTGTTCGGCGGAAGAAGTGCTGCGTTTAAATTGCGCGAAAGTTTATCTCTTGCTGCATTAGCATAATAGAAAACATTTTTGTCCGTACGGCCTGTCTTTTCCACCTCCGTGTCATACATCACGTAACCTATCCCCTCTTTTTTAAGGTAAGCGGGCCAGTTGAATTCCTCGGTAAAATTCTCCGGTCTTTTTATTTCCCCTTCCGCTTTCACAAACTCCCCGCGGTTGAATTCTTTTTCGACGTAAGTTGAGATATAGATTCGTTCATCTAAGGATTCTGTTTTTATAACTAAAGTTGTTTTCTCTTCTTCCTTTTCCGGGAACTCAACAACCTTTCCTTCAATCACAGCTTCCTCCGGTTTAAATTCAGGGGATTTCAAAAATAAATCCGGCGCTATAAAAGAAAGCGCCAGTATAGAAATCAGAAATGTTATACAAACTACAGCAAACCAGTTAAGTCGAAACATTGCCGCTATGCTACCAGAGGATTATTTTTTGATAAATATTTACAATACTAAATAAAAATTTTGTAGTATTAAACTACTTAAGAGTATAGAAGGATGCAAACAAAATAAGCTCCTTTAGTTGCGTAACCGGCAAGTTTAGATGTTCTTTTGGTTGTGCTCTTCCTCCTTGCCGCGTTTTCCTGCTTTACTTCTTAGCATCCAGGAAAGCATAATAAACATACTGGCTACAGCGCCCACAAGAAACGTAAGGAGTAGAACCAGCGCCAGCGAGGCCTCAAAACTCCAAAAAAGAAAACTCACCGAAACAAGAGCTGCGTTTTGCAAAGCAAAAACCACAGCCAGCACGGCTATAATTATCGCTGTTATAAGTAAAAATGTTAACATAAGGGTTCTGTATAATATATTTCCACTATATCATTCTTTGTTCCTTAATTATACTCTAACATAAACGTCTCAGAGATAGCGAAAACAATTTAAAAACATATTAAAACCGCCGTGTTTCAGGCGGTATTGTATGTTTTAACCTCAAGCTCTACCCTATTAAACTCTAACCCATTTAAATCATTATCTTTGAAGTCTCTTGCTCGAATAATTTTATGACCAAGACCTCTTAAAACTTCCATTACTTCCGTAGCGCTTCCCTTGGTTGTATATACTCTCTTATACTCCACGCTTACTTCGTCTGCGTTTTCCGGCAAGAGAACCTGCGCATCCAGAATAACACATCCGGGCTCAACATGCGGATTTTCGCTATGCCTATAATCAGCAACTCTGCAAAATTCAGCCCCTTTATACACTTCAGTATTGTTGTGTGTCGTGCACCAGCGAACAGGAACAGCGGGTTGCATACTTTGAGCTCCTTTTGACGAACTAAAAGTAAAATATCACAAACCGACTTATAGTGCAATTGCTATGCCTCTTACATAAACGGCCCCGACTTGATGCCGGGACCGTTGATTACAAACAGAAAAACTCTGAAAATATTATTCTTCCCTTGTTGAGTCAAGCACGTCCTTGGCGCCGTCTACTCCTGCACGAAGAGATTCTTTTACAGACTCAACTGTTTCACCACCTATTTCTCTGGCGGCGTCCAAAGCTGCCTTTACAGCAGTTTGGGTCGCGGAAAAAGAATCTCCGCCGACCTGTTTTACTCCATCTACAGCTCCTTGTACTGATTCAACAGCAACCTCGCCTACGTCTTTACCCAGCTCTTTAGCGCTATGGACTGACTGTTCCACGGCACCGCGAACAGCTTCATCCTGCTCACCTCCGGCATCCATAAAACCCTGAACCGTACCGGAAACAATACCTCTCAGGGCTTGAACTACAGAACTTCCTACCTCGGCAACTCCGTCAATGGATCCCTTAACAATAGAAGCCGCGGCATCAACCCCTTCTGAAACAAATTCACCCGACTCTTTTAAGGTAGTAACGGTTACGTTTTTTACTGCTCCCACAACAGCGCTGGTTACATCCGCAGCGCCTTCAAGGGAGGAGGTTACTCCGCCTTTTACGCCGTTAACAAGACGTGATAATAATGAAAATACCATCGTTTTAAATTATAAATTAATTGTAATCTTTTACTATTGTATCAATATATAAACTGAAACAAAAGCAGCTTAAAACCAAAATGTAAGGTATCCTATCCAAAGAACAAGAATAAGATACCAAGCCGTCCATATCTTTGTAAGCGGAAAATAGCGTGAAAATGTTCTAAAATTCTGCATATACCAAGCTCTTCCAGTCCATGACAATACGTTAGTTATCACGCTATCAATTAACAATAAATAAAAAATTACTGTAGCAAATGTCTCCATAATATTAGTAATTAATGATTTATAAAATTTGAATATATAAGCTTAATCTTTATTCGCGTCGCCCATCCCATATACTAGCCCAACACCCTACATAAAAAACAAGCAAAATAACCTTGCCTCGCCATAACTTTAATAAGTAAAGGCGGGGTTATTTTACTTGTTTTAAATTTATATCCTAAGGGTACGAGAAAATCCGCAACCGACAACATCAAGAATTATCTATGTGTTTTTTTGCAAAAAGCGTAACTAACCTTTCATGAAAGTCCGGTGGTACAACAACTGCAGAAAACCAAACAATACAAGCACGTATTCCTTCGGCATCTTTTTCGTTTCCGTAAACGTCCAATAAATCATCGCATGCCTCAACAAATTCTTCCGGGGTTACTGAAGAACTAACCAAACCGGCCAACCATCTTAAAAAGGCGATAAGCTCCGGGTCTACACTCCCTTCCTTCATATCCAGCAGGTTTTTAAAATCGTACGTATCAATTATTGGGGATTTATCTTTTCTCATACCGACCCCCTTTGTTCGGAACTAATTTCAGTATAGCACGGCACTAAATTAGATAAAAGTCAAAAATTTGCTACAATAACTGTGGTAGTAACAAACCTTTTTATATTTTTTGCTATAATAAAAAATAGAATTGATATGAAAACATCAATAAAAAGCAAAAAACAAAAAATACTTCTTAGCCTTCTTACCGCAACAATTATAATAGGCGGAGCTATAGTTTATGCAACCAAACACGAAAACTACTCTCCGGTAAAAGTTGAATACACACGCTCAACAGTTGTAGGTGAGGGAGTAATTGTGAAATTTTCTAAAGATGTAGGCAAAGAAAAGGCAAAGAATTTATTTTCCATATCTCCTGAAATAAAAGGCCAACTTTCCTGGAACGGTGAAGAAAAAGAACTTTACTTTGTGCCCGAAGAAGGATTTAACACAGAAACAGAATATACAGTGCGGGTAGGCATCTCGCATTCTTTTGTAGCTTCACTTTTAAACCAAACCGAGAAAAAAGTTTTCTCTCCCGAATCTCTTCCGGTAAAACGGCATGTGCGTGTGGAGGGAAAAGATACGATCTGGTACATAACAGAAAGCGGCTTAAGACGCCCGATGACAAAAGAGGCGTTTCTTTCTTATAAAAACAACGATATAAGTGACATTGAAACTATAGACGAAGAAACGCTGAAAATGTATCCGAAAAACACGTTAATACACCTTGCAAATGACCACCGTGTATATAAGTTGGAAGAAGGTAAAAAACGCCTTATAAAAAACGCACGCACGTTTAATATGCTTGAGCTGGAGTGGGAGGCTATCGCTCCTGTAAATGAAGCGGAATTTAACTCATTTACCTCCGGCGAGTCGGTTGACCTGGCTTATCTGCCACACCGAAAAGCAGCACGTGGTAAATTTATAGATGTAAACCTGCAAACCATGGAAACCACATTATACAATAACGGAAATGTTGTAAAAAAATTCCCCGTCGCTGCCAAAGGAAACCCCTGGAGGCATCCCACACGCAAAGGTCTTTATAATATAAAAAACAAGGAAAGAAATCATCTTTCCTCTTTATATAATGTCTGGATGCCCTACGCGATGCAGTACTCCGGAAATTACTTTATTCACGGCTGGCCTTATTATCCGGGGGGAAGGCGTGTTCAATCCAACTATTCAGGCGGCTGCATACGCGTGAGTCAGGAAAATGCCAAATTTATGCTAAACTGGACAACAACCGGCACCCCAATATTCGTGCATTCCTAATATGGTAACGTACACCCAACATTGACATACGATATAAAAGACATTACTATCTAAGTTGGCCAAGAAATCAACCGAAGGGAAGAATTATGTTCGGTAACAATGTGACGTTGACGTGGAAGTGGCCCTGGAATGATCAAAGAAAAGAAATTCATCACCCCCTGTTGATAGTTTTGGCTATTATGTTCGGCTTTCTGTACTTCGTGCTGATAGTACTTTCCTTTCCGCTGGACCTTGTTCTCAAGGCAATTGGCCGACAGGGCTTTATTCGCCACGAAAGTAATGGACTAAAGCTAAACCTCACGATGGCCTTTGATAAAGAGGCCTTTACCACGAAATAGTGCCCGCCCCCGACAACTAAAAGATCGTTGTCGGGGGTTTTAGTTTACTAAAATTAAACCAATAAAAAACGGACACCTAAATTGGTGTCCGCGGAGGCGGCAAGATTTTCTTCACGGAAAACTCTCAGCTCAAAAATAAAGGTACAAAAGTAATGTGATAAATGCAGTGGGTATCTGAATTAACGACTTTGACCACGAAATGCATTCTTCCCGGCGTTTGTCAGACTCAAGGCCACATATCCATATTTCACAAGGATAAAGATAGCATCAGCGAGCTCTTTTTCGCTGGGAGGCTGTCGTACAGGTAATTGCTGCATGTAAGTACTTATATCCCGAAGCGACTGGACTTCCTGTCGGCTATCATCTCCGAGACACCTGATTATATCTTTCAACAAAACCTCCTCGGAAAGCTGATCAACTGTGGGTCGTTGTCCTTCCGACATTGTCAGCCCCTTTCTTCGTCGTAGGCGAAATTCGGGATTTTGAGTCAGCACGTCTTCGTGTTTATTCGTTATTACTTATTTACAGCAAGGAAACCGGAGAAAGGAGTCCATATCTCTTCTACCCAGCAGACATCAATAAGGTCACGGTACCGGCCATCAAAGCACGGAACGTAGCGGTGGCCATCGCGATCCGTGCACTCGGACCCAAGCGCTACAACCAATAAATGCCTGTATACATCGGCGAGGCAATGATCCACGAAAGCCAATAGCTCCCGAATGCCGGCGGGGTGCAGGCTTTGCTTTTCCATATCATCTTTTATCTGTTCTTTGTTCACTTTTACGCCGGGCTGGAGTAGGTGTATATCCACTTCCACGGCACCCTTGTGCACTCTGTTGTTGCAGCAAATACAAACATTCTCAACCGGGAAGTTCTCGTCGTTCACGAGGTGATCAACTCGGTGATATTTGCAACCGGTTTTATTAATTAACTCAGAGATCTTTATTGTATAATCCACAGGCAAGGTGCAAGTTAGTGCGGTAGACATCTCCCATCACCCCTTTCTGTGCATAATTCCCTGCTCGTCACACAAAAAAAGGAGCTTTCTTGCTGCCCACGTTATATCGCTTTTTGGCATTTATTACAAGTTTTATAAAACTTGTCGAACCCGCCCAAACTTAGCTTTCAAAAACAAAAAACGGACACCGAAGTTGGTGTCCGTATAGGCGGGAGGGTTCTTCCGGGAAGAACCCTCCCGCCTAAAAAAAGGTGCAAATTAAACAATGCTTCTCGCGAGAAACCTGAAGCTCGGGCTCCATCCGCACTCGTCCAAACCAAGGCCTACATCCCGTCTGTTGCTTTCTGCGTCTCCTAAGAGATAGGGGGCGAAGAGCTGGCCGTTGCAATTCAAAGAGGAGCGGAGAGCGAGAATCGGAAAATGCTTCTGTATATCGGGATACTGAATTCCGAAAGCCAGCAACTCCCGGGCGCAGCAAGCACGCAACCCCTGCTTATGCAGCTCGGCCTCCGCCTGTTCCGTACTAACGTCTTTCTCTAAATTCAAATTCATCACGTGCAAAGCAAGTCTCTCTGTACCGTTGTGTGCCTTATTGCCGCAAGCAGGGCAAATTTCCTCAACCGGAAAGTTCTTGTCTGTGAGCCCATCGCTTACCCGGTCATATTTGCCCTGCTCAAGCAATTCCGAAATGCCGGCCGTATAATTCACATCTACTAGGTACACATTGAAGTTATCCCGAAGCCATGCTACAAACTTCTCGGCAAAAGCTTTGTCTTTAACAATGGAGCAAGCAATATCCGGAGTGAGACCGGCGTCCTCCAACTGATCCATAAACTCCTCCCTTTGATGGGAGGACAAAACACGAGTGAGAGTATTATACATCAAACACCACTCTCCTTTCTGCGTATGCTTTTCTGTAAATATCCGGACGGATATAATCAACACAAAATATCAGGAAATTCCCTGATATTTTCGCATAGTATATAACTTTATAAAATTTATGTCAATGATACCTTTTTATATTGCCCCCCCTCTTAAATATTCAACTTCAAAACAAAAACGGGCATCAAAATGATGTCCGCATAGACGAAAAGTTATAGCAAATTACGTATTATCTATTACCACTATTCACTTAACTTATCTTTGATTAATTCTATATCTCTTGCGTCTTTCTCTCTGTTAAATACCAGCTTCCACCGCAAAACTTCTTCCATTGGCGCAAAAGGCACGCCTTCTATAATATCAGCTTTATCCAAAAGTTTCTCCAAAGAAGGGTTATACTCCCTGTAACCCCAATCAGCAAATGCCTCTATATCCCCACGCACAAGGTATTTATCTCCGGTTTCAAGTGTTTTTTCTTCCCAACCCTCTTTTTTAAATTTTTCGTATATTTCTTCCGAAATAAAAAGATCAATATCATTAACTTCGCGTATCCCGTGCGCGGCAAGCGGGCCGCTGCCGAAAACAATATAGCCTCTTTCAGGCAAATTAAGAGCTTTTACTTTTCGAATAAGTTCGTCTTTATTCATAATACACATTATATCACAACCTAAAACGCAAAACCGCGCCTAAACAACTCTGTCGTGCCAATTACAGGTGTGAGTGAGGTTGGATTTTAATCTGTTATAATACCTATAATTATGAAAATTTATGTAGCAGGTAAAAATTTAGAACGTGCGGAGAAAGTAATAAGCCAATTACGGGCATCGGGTTATGAGATAACATAT
Organism: uncultured Candidatus Saccharibacteria bacterium; assembly: GCA_964393575.1. Lineage (GTDB taxonomy): Bacteria > Patescibacteriota > Minisyncoccia > Spechtbacterales > 2-12-FULL-38-22 > CAYMUG01. The sequence goes on from CAYMUG010000004.1 coordinate 11,335, forward strand.
GACTGGGTTGCGGGATGGAAAAAAGATAAAAAGCTTTACCCTGAAGGTAATACTGAATTACGAGAACAAAAAATAGCTGAAAATGAAAGGCAGGGTGTACAAAACGCGGATGCGCTTGTATATCTATGGGAGCCCGACCAGGAAAGCGCGCGCTATGAGGCAGGCATGGCTATGGGCCTAAATAAACCCGTCGTAGCTGTAGTCAATGAAAAATATGAAAAACCCTTCTTTTTTGGGTTGCCGAATATTAAAATTGTAAAATCGGACGAGGAAATTTTAGGAGTTTTAAAAAATATGTGAAGAAATATTAATATATTAAAAAGAGCAATCAATTACTCAAACTTCACAGGAATTATTAGACGGTCTGAATTTTCCGGAAGGCCGGAAGGGTTAGCTTTTTCAAAAACGAGCGTACCTACAGTTGAGGTGGTTTCAAATTCAAACTCGGACTTAAAAGGAACAAAATCCTCCGTCATCCAATCGCTTTGAGCTTCTGCAAAATGCGGTTCTATAATTTTGCCATCTTCATCTTTAAGCATAACGGAAAAAACCCCTTCATGATACCAAGTACCCCTTGCTTCTCCTGTCATTTTAAGCGGGCTTTTTATTGTTTTATTCGGACGGGGAGAGTCCACCCTTATTAAATCACGTTTTTCCAGCTCATTGCCTATATCCTGAACAAACGTCCTGCCGTCTTTAGTGCTGCATTTAGGAGGATAAGTTTCCATTACAGGATTATCGGCATCAACGCATTTCTGAAAACTATTTATTTCAGCCTGCCTCTCTGTATTTGCCGGCTCCAATAATTTAATAGCAATAGCACTTATAATAGCTAATGCGCCCAAAATTATAAAAACATATAATAATTTATTTTCGGAAAAGGAAAACTTCATATTTTTATTTTACCACAAAAATCCTTTCTTTTTTCCACAAAAATATATTGCGGAGATATTTTAGGATTTTAATTTAACAAAATTCGCTAAAGGTCGGCTATCATGTTGACTACTTCATCGCTATAAAAATAAACCTCCGCACAAGGCGGAGGAATAAAATGTTCTGTGTTAGGTTTTCACTTTAGAAAGAGCTTTTTTGCGGGCTTTTCCGTTTACTTCAATCACTATTCCGTATACTTTGCTTTTATGCACCCAACCGTTAACCCGGCCTCTGTTGTTTGAAATTTGCACTCTCTCGCCTTCTGTGGCGCTGATAAGATGAGTGTAATAGTTTCCCTTAACTCGTGCAAAAACTATATCTCCCTTTTGAAGTTTATCAGTATCAACAGGAGCAAGGGTCACGGGCTCCCTGTGTTTTATAATAGGAACCATTGAATTGCCGCTTTCTTTGATATAAACGTATTCGCCCTCCTCCAGACGGCGAACTATCATTTCGTGTTTTACAGACATAATTACTCCTTTTCCACGAGACGAAAGTTAAACCATTAATCTGCGTTTTGACGTAAATTTGAGCTTGCACTTCTCTATATGTAATCTACATCTTATTCAGGTTATAAAACAAAACTTAGTAAATTACAAGAAATGCTATTTATATATTAAACAAAAACTAACAAAATAAAACACCACCCGAAAAGGTGGCGTTTTATCAACTATCAGTTGTTATTTATTACTCATTACTGACACCTCTACGCATCTTCTTCCTGCCTTTCCTGTTCCTGCATCTCCGGAGTCATCTCTTCTATATCGCACTTTCCTCCCCCGCAGGCAAACTCTTTTGCGCCCTTGGTGTTATCGCTTTTTTCATATCCTACAATTTGAGAAAAATCTATATCGGGCATCTTTTCCATCATTTCCTCATACTTTTCTTTTGTGATCTCTTCATAGGGCGCGAGAGCATAAGTGTGCTCGCTTCTGGGTAGAAAGGAAAGGCCTCCAAGAATATCCCAGTTTTCGTAGAGCCAATTCGCTGTAGTTATCCACTCGTCTTCGGCAACGGAAACGGTAACTGAAGGGTTATGTTCGGTGAAGTTTTGCTTTACGCTCTTCCAGTGGTTGAGCTGGTCTAATGAGGTTATGTCATCTTTAGTTATAGCCCCTTCGGGTGCCTTTACCGGAAATTCCAGGACAAAAGTAGTTGCGTTTTCTTCGTTTTGTCCTATTTCTGGTTTATGAGGTACCTTCTGGTCGCGAAGCATATGGAAAAGCGGATCTGTTGCAGAAATTCTGACACGCCTTATGTAATATTTGGCGTGACGTGGATGCATTCCGCTTGCAGAATCAACAAGTTGAGAAACCGTACCCGAAGGCTTAACGCAAGTTATGGAAGTTGAGGGGTTAATTCCCATTTTTTCGGCGTATTTGCGGTTAACCCTGAGAGATTCTTCGTATAACCTCCTTTGCACTTCGGGGTCACGTGCTGTCGGGCTATCCCACTGACCCGTAAGAGATACCCCGAGCAATCTTTCTTCTTCGCAATTCTTCTGCCATTCTTTAGACAAGTACGGGAAATGTGTGAGAGAAGATTGAAAAGTTCCCAGAATTGTAGCAGCGCGCACTTTGCGCATTAATGTTTCTTCAGTGTCCTCCGCCCGGCAAACTACCTCCGAAAGGTTGCAGAACTGTTTGCTTCTTAACACGATTTCCCCGCAGGGATTGGTGCCGGTTGTAGGCCAGTGTTCTTTACACTTTTCCCATCTTCTTTGCGGCATCTGTTTCGTGAGTCCGGCACGGTTGAATATACCTCTTTCACCTGTTCCGCTTTTTGCAAGGGCAAGCCACTCTTCCATAAATTCAGTTGCTGTAGGACGGCGATTATACACAGCGGAGTTGTTAGCCATAGCACGCTGCGGTTCAAAGAGATAAAACTTACCTTCTTTCGCATGACGCATATCTTCATCATCCAGATCCGATAGCGAAATAAGGGCACTTCTTCTGACTCCGCCTGCTACTACCACTTCACCTATCTTGCATATAATATCGTGAACATCCAGGTTATTCAGGCGCTTACCTTGTTTGCTGAGTATCTTTTTGCGGGAAAATTCCATAAGCGCCTTCAGAGGATCAGGGCCGCTGCTTTGACCTCCCATCGTGTTAAGCCGCGCGCCGGCTGGACGTAACTTTGAAAAGTCAAATTCTATATCTTTCCCCTCGTACCATGTTTTTAAGCCCAAGGTTAAAGCATCAGCCCACCCTTCTTTGGAATCCTCAATAACGTGAGTGTCGAGCTTTTCTCCTGTTTGGGGTTTTATTATGGGGAACTGTTGAACGTTGCGGCTTTCCACCGAAAATCCGACACCGGTTCCGCACATAGAAAGATACATTATTTCGGCAAAATCCTCCAGACGACTGGGCGCAATATAAGAACAATTATACGCAGCAACATTCGTTTTCCTTGCCGCTCTCCCGGCACTCCACATAAGGCGCATAGACGGCATAGCTTCATGGTTTAATACTGCCTCTCTAACTTCCTCGTACTCGCCTTCTGAAAGTTTATCCCCTAAATTCTCACGCATAAAATTAATGTATCTGTCGACTGTTTCCATCCATGTTTCGCGCCTTTGTTCTTCAGAATCCCAGCGTGAGTAAGTGCGGTAATATATAAATTCAGCAAGAGGATTACGGAAATATTTTTTACTTTCCTGCGCTCTATTTTTTACGTGTTCCGGAATGTGCATATGCTGTTCCCGCACTCTTGCTCTTTCTTTCCTGTATAAAATATATTCTTTCGCTGTCCTGGGAAATTCCTCCATTATTAGAGTTTCCTCTACAGCGTCCTGTATTTCTTCTATTTTTAAAGCATAATCGGGGCTGTATTTTTTCTTAAGAAGTTTTACTACCTTATCCGAAATCTCTTCGGGGTCTTTATTAACATCGCCCTCTTTAGCTGACTTCATTGCTGTAGCGACAGCATTAGTTATTTTTTCCTGGTTCCACTCCACCAGCTTACCATCTCTTTTTCTTACATGTTGAAAAGGGTATTTTTGTAGAGGCATATAGATTTTAATACTTAATTATAATCTGACCCTCCAAACAATTGAAACCATAATTGGGTATTGTATTTTATCATTATATTGAACTATATACTCAATACCCACTTTGTGGAAAAGCCGATTATTCTCGATGAACTAACCAAAAAACTCACCCGCCTTAGGCGGGTGAGTTTTTTGAGAGAATGTTTGTACACTTAAATTTTACTGCATTTTTTTGCGGATAAACGCGGGGATATCCCAATCTTCATTGTCATCCTTGCTTTCCTTGCTTTCGTCTTTTTTATTTTCCTTGTTGCTGTTATTTTCTTTTTTGGTCTCTTCGGCGTTGTGATTATTGTTGTTATTATTGTTTGTTTTCATAGGTTCCTGCTTGAACTTTTCTTCTCGATTAATCTCTACACTTTTAGGTTCTTCGGATTTGTTGTTTTGCTCTTTTTCTATAGGACCACTATTAAAGTCAAATTCTTCTTTTTTGGATTCTACCGGCATATCATTGAATCCGGTAGCAATAACAGTTACTTTCAGGGCGCCTTTTTTCATCCTCTCATCCTGGACCGCACCGAATATAACTTTGGCATCGGGGTTGATAGAATCAGTTATCACTTTGGCTGCATCATTAATTTCGCTCATTGCAAGGTCGTCCCCGCCGGAAACACTGAAAAGCACTCCTCTTGCGCCGTCAATCGCTACATCCAGCAAGGGAGAATTTATAGCGGTTCGGGCCGCTTCCATGGCTCTGTCTTCTCCGGTTGCCTGGCCTATGCCCATAAGAGCACTGCCCGCATCCTGCATAATGGCTCTTATATCGGCAAAATCCACATTAACAATGCCGGGCTGAACAACCAGATCACTTATACCCTGTACACCCTGGCGAAGAATATCGTCCACAGTAGTAAATGCCTGGGTGAGCGGCGTATTTCTGTCTATTACATGAAGAAGACGGTCATTATTTATAACAATAAGAGTATCCACATAATCCTTGAGTTTTTGAAGTCCTTCTTCTGCTATTCTCGAGCGCTGAGCTCCTTCAAAACTAAAAGGGCGTGTTACAACAGCCACAGTTAACGCTCCTGTGTCTTTGGCGACTTCAGCTACGGTAGGTGCTGTTCCTGTACCCGTTCCTCCGCCTTTGCCGCAGGTTATAAATACCATATCCGCCCCTTTGACCGCATCCTGTATTTCGTCTTTATTTTCTTCAGCAGCCTGACGCCCTATTTCGGGATTCATACCGGCACCAAGACCACGGGTAAGGTTCTTGCCGATATTTATCTTGGTAGATGCATTTGAGTGGTGGAGGTCCTGAGCATCTGTATTGATCGCCACAAAATCCACTCCTTCTATTTTAGAATCAATCATACGAGAGATCGCATTACAGCCTGACCCCCCTATACCTACTACTTTAATTTTTGCAAATGTTTCTACGTCCGGTTTGATTTTAGCCATAAAAAATAATTCACTAAATTATTGCTTCGTTCGCAAATTATATTACAGTTTATCAAAAAATAAAATAAGGTCAACCCCGTTAGAGGCAGAGGATTCGCTTGCGAGCCCTCGCGACTTCTAATGGGTATGCGGGTAACAAGTAA
>CAYMUG010000004.1:16963-26082 GCA_964393575.1 uncultured Candidatus Saccharibacteria bacterium
GAGGATTCGCTTGCGAGCCCTCGCGACTTCTAATGGGTATGCGGGTAACAAGTAATCGGTAACAAGTAAAAACCGAAGCGCCGAAGGCGCTTTCAGGTACCAGTTACGAGTTACCTATTACATGTTACTACTTTGTGAATAAATTGAGTAAAATGTTGTTAGTACTAATGGTTTGCAATAAATAGAAGGGGGGTAAAGCTAAGGCAGGAGAGCCTGAACCCATTTTTTTAGCTTAGATATGATTTTATTAATATATTCTTTGCCCGGTAAAGAGGAAAGTTTAGAGCTATTGTCCGGATTTTCATATCCTTTAAGTACGAGTCCAAGCATAGTCGCATAAGATGGATCTTCCACAGATACTGTTACTCCCTCTACATTTCGGGGAAAACCGATCTGAACCGGCAACCGCAATTGGCTTCTGGACAAATCAACAATATGCGGCAGTTTAGCGCTTCCACCAACAAGAACAACTCCACCAGGCAAAAACGCTTCTTTTCCTATTGAACGCAACTCTTTATTAACCGCATCCATAATTTGAGTCAATCGCATCTCTATTATCTCTGCAATTTGTTTACGCGAGACCGCATAATCATCCTCGGGATTGAATTGAGATATATCCACAGTATCATTTTTATTAACTTCCGAAGACAAGGAAACACCGTATTCTTTTTTTATCTGTTCCGCTATCTCCGCATCCACCCTTAATCCTATGGCGATATCTTTTGTGATATTCTCTCCTCCCACCGGAAACACTTTCGTATGAATTAAGTTGCCTTCTTCAAAAACAGCCATACTTGTTGTGCCTCCGCCTATATCAAGACACAAAACTCCGAGTTCTTTTTGTTTTTTTGAAAGCACAGAGTCCGATGCGGCTAAAGGGGCTAACACAAAACCTGTCGGATCAATATCGGTGTTTTCTATGCATGTTTTAATGCTTCTGATATGAGCAGTGGATCCTCCTATTATTAACGTGTTTGCCTCCAGGCGCTGTCCCCGTAGGCCTATTGCATCCCTTAAGCCAGCCTCACCATCAACTATATAGTCCCTTGGGATGTTATGCAGTATCTCTTTATTTTTAGGTATTGCAATTGTTTTGGCGGAAGAAACAACTCTATCTATGTCATCCTGAGTAATCTCTTCATCAGCTCTGGAAACGGCAACTACTCCTTTTGAAGGCATTGAGATAATATGCTCTCCTCCTATACTTATATAGCTTTTACCGATTGTATACCCCGAAGCATTCTCCGCTTCTTTCACAGAAGCTTTAATGCTTTCGGAGGCGTCTTTAATATCAACAATATTGCCTTTAGTTATGCCCTCACTCTTTACTCTGCCAAGCCCTACAATGTTAAGCACAGGCGAAGAAGGATCCACAGAAGCTACCACTGTGTCTATATAGTGGGACCCTATATCAATTCCTGTTATAATATTTTCCCGGGGCATAGTATAAAACCACTATGACTATTACCATGACTATGACTATAATGCAGGCAATCCTGTCATAGTCATAGTCATTGTCATTGTGGGTTATTGACGGTTACAGTGTTTTTTTAATTATCTTTTCTTCTAAATTATGCATTTTTTGATAATCTTCCTCAGTATCATGTGACATTCCTATAAGATGTAAAATGCCGTGAGCGGTTAAATGGCAAAGCTCTTTACGAAAATTATGCGAATTATCTTTTATAAAAGCAGGGCACAAAACAATGTCGCCTATATATCCTTTTTCATCGCTGCTAAAAGAAAGGACATTCGTAGGTGAATTTTTTCCTGAATACTGCAGGTTTAGCTCTTTCATTTTTTCCGGGGAGACAAGCACAACAGTACAGGAGGCATTTGGTTGCTCCGCTTCTGAAAGGGCTTCTAAGGCACATTTTTTTAAAAGCTCTTCGGGAACTTGCGTTTTTACTTCATTAACAATTCTGCAGCTCATATATTCTCCAGCTTTTCTTTCACCAATTTATTCACCAAAGAACCCTCCGCTTTATTACCCACCTTAGACATAATACTTTTCATTACCTTGCCCATATCTTCTATTCCCGCAGCACCCGTCTCTTTTATTGTATCATCTATAAGTGTTATTATCTCGTCCTCGGACATAAGATCGGGGGCGTATTGCTGCAAAACCTCAATTTCTTTTTCTTCTTTTTTCACCAACTCATCTCTACCGGCCTTTTTATATTCTCTCACAGAATCCTGTCTCGCCTTAATTTCACCAAGCACCACTTTTTGTATCTCTTCCTCCTCCAACCCTTCTTCTTTTTTATTCTTTTCTATTTCTTTTTTGTTAAGCTCAGAAATTAAAGAACGCAGCACCATAGCTACGTCCTTCTCCCCGTTTTTAAGGGCTGTTTTTAAATCTTCTTGTATTGTTTCTTTAAGAGACATCTGTTCACTTCGTTCACAAACGTAATGCGAATCTACGAATGCGTGCGAATACTACGAATTAAGTTTAATGTTCGTTAGAGTGTATTTAGAGCATTCGTTGTATTTGCATCTCATTTACCTGCCTGCTTCGCCTCGCTCGCTCGGCGAAGCAGGCCGGATTTGAATTACTGTAAAGCGATTCCGCCGGCGGACGGACGAGCTTAAAGCTTCCCCCACTTCCTGAGTTTCTCGTACTCCTTCCTTCTTTTTTCTCTCACTAAAGCACTTTCCCTTCTGGCTCTCTTGTTCTGTTTGGGTTGTTGATATTGGTTTTTACGATTTTCTAACAGAACACCGCTTTTTTTAACGCGTTGCACGAAACGACGCGACAAATTCCCAACGGACTCGTTGTTTTTTCTGTTAACCTCAATTCCAGAGGCTAATTTTTGATTTTTGTTTGCCATAATTTTTTTATTTACTTCGTTCACAAAATAGTAACAGGTAACAAATAACTTGTAACCGGTACATGAAAGCGCTTTCGGCGCTTCGATTGTTTGCCTGCCTGCTCGCCTCGCTCGGCGAAGCGGGCCGGCAGGCAGATTTATTAGTTATTGGTTATTGCCCACCCCGTTCCGACATTTCGTAGGAACGAGGTGAACTTACTCCCCATTTTTACCCCATCCACCTAGTAAATGCAAGTGTATATGAGGGATTTCCTGCCCTCCTTTCTCTCCAACATTAAAAATTAATTTATACCCTTCCTCAACACCAATTTCTTTAGCAGCTCTTTTAGCGGCAAGAAACAAGTTTCCTATTAATTCTTTATCTTCCTCTTTTATTTCATTAATAGTAGGTATGTGTTTGCGGGGTACAACAAGATAGTGAACCGGAGCCGAAGGATTAATATCTTTAAACACTACTAAATCTTCGGTTTCAAAAAGAAACTCTGTGTCTGTCTCACCGTTGATTATTTTGCAGAAAATATCATTATTCGCTTCGCTCATACTATGACTGTGACCATAACTATGACAAACACGCCATTGTAATAGTCATTGTGATTGTAAACGCTTTAGCGTTTATTCTTAATTCTTTTCTTTACCTCCTGAATTAGTTTGTCCTCCGGCACCGTTTCCTGGGCGCCTGTATCCATCTCTCTTATAATGGCTACACCATCCATTACCTCTTTCTGTCCTAAAATAACTGTAACTTTAGCTTCAAATTTGTTTGCAAGTTTGAGCTGTCCGCTTATAGAATCCCTGCCCAGGGATTCCCGTACAGGTATACCGGCTTTTCTAAACTCTTCCAAAAATTGAAGGGTTTTTTTCTTTGCCATATCACCCAACTGCACAAAAAACACCTCGTTACTGCTCTTGCCTGCAAACTTAGATTGCTTTTCATTTTTTTGTATTATCTCTATTAACCTCTCTACACCAATACTGCCGCCGACTGCAGGGGTATCTTCTCCTCCTAAAAATTTTACAAGCTTATCATATCTGCCTCCGCTCGCAAAAGCCAAACGTTTTTTAGGGCCTATATCTTCTTCATTTGCCTCATCAGACGCTCTGATTACATTACCCTCATAAAACTCAAATACGGTCCTTGTGTAATAATCAAGTCCTCTCACAAGGTGAGGATTAAGCAGATAAGGCAGGTTTAAAAAGTCCAGAAATTCAAGTACTTTTTGAAAGTGCTTCTTACAGTCCTCGCACAGATAATCAAGGATGTGCGGGGCTTCATTTTTTACTCTGTAACATTTTTCTTCTTCGCAATCCAAAATGCGCAAAGGGTCGTTTTTATATTTATTTCTACAGTCAGCGCATACCTGTTTTAATCTATATCTGTAGTGGTCTTTCAACTGTTTTACATACTTAGGCCTGCACTCAGAACACCCGACAGAATTAACCTCGGCACAAGCATCCAAACGGAACCTCTGTAGTATCACAAATATAGAGTGGATAACCTCCGCGTCTCTCACCGGATGGTTTTCTCCGAGGATTTCCATTCCCATGTGATGGAACTGCCTAAATCTGCCGTGCTGAGGTTTCTCATGCCGAAACATTGGGCTGATATAATATAACTTAACAGGAGAACTCCATTTTTTCATACCGTGTTGAATATAAGCTCTTGCTATGGAAGCTGTACCTTCAGGACGCAAAGTTAAACTGTCTCCACCCTTAGTTTTGAGAGTAAACATTTCTTTTTGTACAATATCCGTTCCCCGGCCGGTCCCCTGTTCAAACAACTCCGTGTACTCCAGAGTGGGTGTATCTATTTTTTCAAAATTATAATATGAAAGAATTTCTTCACTTACTCTTTTCAAGTAATTCCATAGGGGCTGCTCTTCGGGAAGTATATCATGCATTCCCGGAGGGGTTTGAAATTGTTTTTTCTTTTTCTCAGCCATAATTAGTATGAAGGAGATTCTATTAAACTAAAATCGCTAAAGGGCCACGCTCGCAAAAAAACTCTTCCGACTATGAAGTCCTCTTCCAGTTCGCCCCATACACGGGAATCGTGGCTAGCATTTCGATTATCGCCCAATACATAGTACTCATCTTCTTCCAATTCCACGCTGTCTCCTCCTTGAGTACGGGTACCGGAAGCTAAGTATTTTTCATCTATAGCCCGGCCTTCAGGATATTCGTCGTTAACTACATATACTTTACCGTCTTGTATTTGTATTGTTTCACCAGGTAAACCGATAACTCTTTTTATATAGTGTTGTGAGGTGTTTCCGGGGAATTTAAATATAATTACATCTCCCCTCTCCGGGTCTGTAAACCTGTATGAAATTTCATCCACTAATAAATAATCGCCCTGATGGTAAGAGGGCTCCATGCTGGCACCTTTAACAAAAAAGGGCTGAACAACAAAATAACGAATTGGTATTATGATTAGGAGAGAAATTATCACTATCTTAGCGATATCCGTAAAAAAATCTACAGCCCCTCCTAACTTTTCTCTAACCGCCATTGTTAAAATATTTTACCATCAAAAAAAACAAATTTCAAATCATTTGCGTTTCAAAAAATATGCGGTTAAAATAAAGTCCATTCCGGTTTGCATATTATATATTCAATAATATGAAGAAAACATTATTCGGCTTAGCGTTTATAGCAGTAATAATAGCTCTCGTGGGGAGTGGTATTTGGAGTATTTCTTTTCTTATTGACGAATATATAAAGCCGGAAAACCAAAAAAATGAATCAAATATAGAATATATGAAAGACCAGGCCAATAATGTAGCTGAAAATGTCTCCCGGGCAAACGAACCCCTTAAAGGAGAAGAAAAAGACAAAATTAACATTTTGATTCTCGGAATAAGCGGAGAGGGTTATATATCCGGAGAATTAGCCGATGCTATAATGCTTGCCTCGGTTAGGCCGAAGAGTAAAAAAATGGATATGTTTTCTATACCCCGCGACCTTTGGGTGCACGACCCTACGCAGGATAACTTCAGAAAAATTAACGAGCTTTACAAGGCGGGAGGGGGTACCGAAAATCCCGACGCAGAAAAAGCGGGAATAATAAAAGAAAAAATAGAAGAAATTACCGGCCAACCTGTGCATTATACAGTAGTGATAAACCTTAAAGGAACAAGAGAAATAATAGACAGCGTAGGGGGTTTAACGATAAACGGAAAAAAATTTAACGGAGAGAAGGCTCTGGATTACATACGGAATCGCAACACTCCACGCGGAGATTTTGATAGAATGCAAAAACAGCAAGAGTTAATTATATCATTTCTCCAAAAACTGGGGTCGGAAGAATTACATAAAAGTTCGCCCGGCTTTCTATTAAAAAATTACAGAACATTTATCAAATATTTATCCACTGATATGCCTATAGTTGATATAATTCGACTTGGGGAGCTTGTCACTCACAAAATCAAACCGGAAAAGGTAGGCCTTTACCCTATTACTCCGTTTCAGAACAACCTGCTATACTCCGATTACACGAACGTGGACGGATTTCAGGCATATACCCTGCATCCGACAGCGGGTAAAGAAGATTATTCACAAATCGAAGAATTTATTTCCGGAATACTGAATGGTCAATAATCAATGAATTCTCAATGTTCTAATTTTCAATTGATTGAATATTGACTAATAATTGGTTATTGAAAATTGGCAATTTATAAAATTTTATGAACGAAATGAATAAAATTTTAATAGTCGGCCTGGGAAATCCGGGGAAACAGTATAAAAAAACGCCACACAACGCGGGGTTTGAGGTAATAGACGAACTTGTCCGCAAGTTGGATCATTTTGAAGTGCCTTATAAGACAAAAAATGAAAAATACGCGGTCATACATGAAGCCCTAAACCCTGAAGGGATGCAGGTTATTTTCGCAAAACCCTTATTATATATGAACCGCTCCGGCGAAGCTGCTAAACAATTACTTGCAAACTACAACATACAACCTGCAACCTCGTTATGGATAGTTCATGACGATATTGATCTGCCGTTAGGTACTATTAGGGTGAAAAAAGGAGGACAAGCTGCAGGACACAAAGGATTAGCCGACATTATAGAACAATTGGGGCAAGATGATTTTTATAGGTTCCGCGTGGGAGTACGTCCTCAAAATATGCCTGAAAAACGTTCTGCAGATTTGATGAGTAACTATGTAACAAAAAAACCCGGAAGAAAGGAGCGGAAAATACTTAAGGAAAGCATTACTATATGCGGATCGCTTGTTGAAAAAGCTATTGATAACGGCATCGAAAGTATTTTAGGCGATCACAACGTACCTTTATAGGTATAATTTTCCACTTAGGGGTGCGGGGTTGACTGACACTATATTATTTCTTATTAATTAAGTACACCTGTGAAGAAAGGAGAATCGGATGTCCGCACGAAAACGCGAAGAGAAGCCGACTTCTAAGGAACAGGATGATGAAGATCAAGAAATGGAGGAAGTTTCCACGACTTCCGAAACCAGCGAAGCCCCGGAAACAGATGAAGTTGAAGAACTTCTTGATGAAATTGATGATGTATTAGAAGAAAACGCCGAGGAGTTTGTAGAGAACTATAGGCAGCAAGGCGGACAGTAAAAATAGCTTTAGCCCTTAGTGCACAAAAACGGCTAAATCCAGGATTTAGCCGTTTTTTATGTATTACTGATTACCGTTTCATCTTACCCGATAAATATTTTTGTTATTCTATATGTGGTTGAGATAATTTTACCTCCATACTTTCAAATATATTATTAAATACCCGCAGATCTACATTTTCTTCCTTTACTCTGCTGCCGAAATGGAAATTAAACTTGCTATTTTTATCTACCTCGTGTGCCCAAATATGTAAACTGTCATTCCCAACACTACAAAAAGGGTTGCCTTCGGGATCACAGAATTCTCCTTTTTCTATAATGCGTATTTCATCTGCAACATGACGAAACTTCCATTTTTTATCCGGGGCTACTCCGTGTCCGGGAGAGTTTACATCTACTCTAAAATATTTTCCTTCACTATTTTCATACTCATATCGAACAAGACCAAGCCTGCCTTCGTCTGTTTTTCCGCCGGCCCAATCAGCCGGTGCCGTAAAAGAAAATTCAGCTTCATTGAAAACTTTTGTTTCTTTTTGTTTGCTTTCATTGCCCCCATCCTCTAAAACTTTAGGATCATTCTCTGTATCACTCATCTCTTCTTCTGTTTGATTTCCCTGCACCCAAACAATGCCTAAGGCAAGAAGTCCGGCAAGGAACACAATAATTAAGCCGAGTTCAAATTTTATTTTTTTATTCATATGATGTTGTTTTATTAATACAGGGGCAACAGGGGTCAGACCCCTGTTGCCCGGGAATTTTTTCACAAAAATCCCGTTTTGTCTGGTAATCCTTCGTTCTATACCACCGGTTTACCAGATCCATTAATTTTTCCATTCAGGTTCAGCGAACCTGATAGTGGAGAGAATCTTATTAACCCCATCAATAACTTCTTTCCTTTTTTCTACGCGTTCTTCATCGTCAGGAGGTGAAGATGATATTGTGTATGAGATCATAAAAGCATCTTTCTCGTGGGTAAATATAAATATTCTTCTCTCATCCGGGCCAATTCGCATTTCGTCTAAAAGCTCTTTAGCTACTATATCTTTGTTTAAACCAATTTTCCGCTCGCCCTGTTCGGAATCGTTCGGAATATGCTCACTTTCAGACCACTTCTCCACAGCTTCTTCTAGGGTGTTTATTCGAGGATACCTCTGTGCCTTCATATGAACTCCTACATTATGTACGCGATTATTTGAATCATCAACAGCAAAAAAATCAAATTCATCTAAAACAACACCTTGTATTTTAGAACTTCGACTAAGATACCAATTGCCGGGGTAAGTAAAACCTATACCCCACTTATTCTTCTCGGCTCTATAAATAGCTTCTTCACCTTCCTGCTCTTCGTCTGCACCCTCATTCTCGGAAAAATCTGTATCCGCAACATCACTCATCTCTTCTTCTGTTTGATTTCCCTGCACCCAAACAATGCCTAAGGCAAGAAGTCCGGCAAGGAACACAATAATTAAGCCGAGTTCAAATTTTATTTTTTTATTCATATGATGTTGTTTTATTAATTTTGTTTATCTATGCTATACCATAAAACAATAAAAACTACTTTACATCACTCTAACATCGTTGTAAAGTAGTATTCAACACCAAATCGGATGAGAATGAGCAAAGCAGGTACGCGCACAACCATAGAAATAGTACGTATAACCCCCACCACCTTAGAAAAGGGGCTTATTTGGTTTGA
>CAYMUG010000004.1:26182-28128 GCA_964393575.1 uncultured Candidatus Saccharibacteria bacterium
TAGAAATAGTACGTATAACCCCCACCACCTTAGAAAAGGGGCTTATTTGGTTTGAAAAAAATACCGGGAATCTTAAAAAAGAGGCTAAAAAAATAACAAGTTGGTGGGCAAACAACTTATTTGAAATACAGGAAAATCAAAAAATATACTTAAGCGAACTGACCCGCCGGCTTACCGATTGGGGCTACACAAAAACAAACAATGTAAGAAACCCGGGGGAATTTGCACAGCACGGCGGCATTGTAGATATATTTCCCATCAACTACAAGCATGCTGCAAAAGTTGAATTTGAAGGAAATTATATACGTGCGATAACACCACTGGATACAGTACAAAACACTCAACCCGAAGAAAAATTAAAAAAAGTTGTAACAAAAGAACCCGGAGCTAATAATAATACTGAAGAAGATAAGCAAAAACTGAAAAGTTTGCATATCGGAAGTTTCGTTGTACATATTGACCACGGTATTGCGAAATTCGGGGGAATAACTGAAGACGAATACATACTTTTAGAGTACGCGGAGGGAGACAAATTAGAGGTTCCTGTATCCGCCGCGCACAAAATAGATCCTTACATAGGTTTCGGCACACCTAAACTCACACGCCTAGGGGGTAACATTTGGAACAAAATAAAACGCAAAGTTAAAGAAGATTTAATAAAAACAGCAAAAGAATTGGCGGCTGTTTATGCAAAGCGTGAAATGGCAAAACGCCCTCCATATAAAACAGATAGTGAACTAGGAAGTATCGCCGAGGAAACTTTTGAACACTCGGAAACCTCAGACCAGCTAAAAGCAATTGAAGATATAAAAAAGGATTTATCCCGGGATATACCCATGGACCGCGTTATATGCGGTGATGTGGGCTTCGGAAAAACAGAGGCAGCCATAAGAGCGGCAATGTTTGCTGTCGGCGCCGGGTATCAAGTCGCTTTTATAACTCCCACTACGGTTTTAGCACATCAGCACTATAAAACATTTAAATCGCGCCTGAACTCTTCCGGGTATCCTGTAAGAATAAACAGATTAACAAGAATAGAAAAACCCGGAGAACAAAAAGAAGTCATTGAAAAAATAAATAATCACAAAACTGACGTAGTTATAGGAACACATCGACTTATTCAAAAAGACATAAATTTCAAAAAGCTCGGACTTTTTATTATAGACGAAGAACAACGCTTTGGTGTAAAACAAAAAGAGTATTTTAAAAACAGGCGCGCGGAATTGGATGTGCTTTCCCTTTCGGCAACGCCTATACCCAGAACTATGCATCTGGCTTTAAGCGGTATGCGTGATATGAGTATAATAAATACACCACCCTACGGAAGAAAACCAATAAAGACAGAGGTAGCTCCTTATGAGAAAAAACTGGTTAAAAAAGCTATTGAATACGAAATGGCGCGCGGAGGCCAGGTGTACTTTTTGCACAACAAAATTTCCTCTCTGCCTAAAACAGCAAAAGAGTTAAGGGAACTTTGCCCTGAAGCAAAAACGGATTTTCTCCACGCAAAACTTCCCGAAGAAGAAATAATTCAAAAAATAGACAATTTTGAAAAAGGCAACATAGATGTGCTTGTTACAACAACAATAATGGAAAACGGGCTTGATATGCAAAAAGCAAACACATTAATATGCGATAATGCGGCAAAATTAGGATTAGCACAAGCACACCAAGTAAGGGGCAGAATAGGAAGAGGCAATGTGCAGGCATATGCCTACTTCCTTTATCCATCTCACAAACTTCCCGAAAAAGCAAAAGAGCGCTTAGAAGCACTCAAAAATGCCCAACGCCTGGGTGCGGGGTACGAAATTGCAATGCGGGACCTTGAAATTCGCGGTGCGGGCAATATACTGGGAAAAGAACAAAGCGGAAGCATTGCCAAAGTTGGGTTTAACCTTTATCTTCAACTATTAAATGAAGCGATCGAGGAACTACGTTCCTCAAAT
>CAYMUG010000004.1:28228-41282 GCA_964393575.1 uncultured Candidatus Saccharibacteria bacterium
TACAGGGGTAACTTAGAAGCACTTGAAGCTTCGCCTAAAGTTGCGGTTGTAGGAACACGCAGATGTTCGGACTACGGAAAAGAGGCAACACGTAAAATTACGGGAGAACTTGCAAAAGCAGGTATACCTATAATAAGCGGAATGGCCCGGGGTATAGATACTATAGCGCACGAGACAGCACTGGAGTACGGAGCCCCAACAATAGCGGTATTGGGTTCGCCCGTTAACGATAAAGATATATACCCTAAAAGAAATGCTAAGCTTGCCCGTCGTATTGAAGAGGCGGGAGGAATTGTGGTAAGCGAATACCCTGAGGGCTCCCCGAGTTATCCCGGAAATTTTCCTGCGAGAAACCGGATAGTAGCCGGCCTCTCTCAGGGAGTACTTCTTTCAGAATCACCCGTAAAAGGCGGGTCTATGATTACCGCACGCCTTGCTCTGGAATATAACAGAAACCTTTATGCCGTCCCCGGTTCTATATTCAGCAGGTTAAGTGAGGGCTGTAACTTCTGGATTTCCCGGGGAGCCAAAAGTATACAAGATGGCAAAGAAATTTTGCAGGAATTAGAACTTAATTATAAAATTAATTTTGAAACCCGCAGTGAAGAAAAACTTGACGAAAAAGAAAAGGAGGTTTACAAACTTATATCCGAATCACCCGAACCGCTCCACGTAGATAACATAGCTAAAGCAGTAAAAATGTCCGCCGAAGAAATTTCGGAAATAGTTTCGCGGTTAATGCTTGAGGAGTACATTAAAGAAAGTGAACCGAATCACTACATAATTTTCAATGACCAATAACCAATGATCAATTTAAAATGGACCTGCTCTGGCGGACAGACAATTGATTATTAATTTGTTGAATGTTTATTGGAAATTGAATATTGAAAGTTGAAAATTTTTCTTATGTCTAACCTGATTATAGTAGAGTCACCCACTAAGGCAAAAACAATCACAAAATTTCTCCCCTCTTCATATGAGGTGGTTTCTTCGTACGGGCATATTCGGGATTTGCCGAAAAGTAAGCTCGGAGTTAACACAGAAACTCTTGAACCCGAATATGTAATACCTACAAAGGCAAGAAAGAACTTAAATTCCTTAAAAAAGAAAGCGGGGGAAGTAAACAATGTAATTCTGGCTACAGACGAAGACCGTGAAGGAGAAGCCATAGCTTACCACCTTCAGGAAGCTATGGACCTCGGAAAAGACAAAGCGGAAAGAATTGTATTTCATGAAATTACCGAACAAGCCATAAAAGAAGCGCTGGAAAACCCTCGTGATATAGAAATGAATTTAGTAAATGCGCAACAGGCGCGCCGTCTTTTAGACCGGCTGGTCGGCTATCAACTCTCCCCTTTTCTCTGGAAAAAAATAATGCGGGGACTATCCGCGGGAAGAGTGCAGTCAGTAGCCGTCCGCCTTATAGTAGAAAGAGAGAGGGAAATTCAGCAATTTACAGCACAGGAATACTGGTCAGTGCAGGCAAAACTAAAAAAAGAGTCGGAAAAAGATGAGGCATTTACAGCTATGCTGTATGCAAAAGACGGAAAAGCCCTGGATAAATTCGCTCTAAAAAGTCAGGAGGAGGCAGAAGCAATAATAAAAGAAGTGGAAAACGAAAGTTGGAAAGTAAATTCGGTTGAAACAAAGGAAAGTAAACGGAATCCCCTCCCGCCTTTTACAACTTCCACCCTGCAACAGGCAGCTTGGCAGCACTTCGGTTTTCCGGCAAAACGTACAATGACACTCGCTCAAAACTTATATGAACGGGGATTTATAACCTACCACCGTACGGATTCACTAAACCTGGCAAAAAGTGCCGTGAGCAATGCGCGCGCGTATATTAAAAACGAGTTCGGGGAAAAATATTTACCCGAGGCACCGCGTGCATATAAAACAAAATCAAAAGGAGCTCAGGAAGCACATGAGGCAATACGCCCTGTATCCGTAAAACAGGCGCCTGAAAATGTTAAACTGGACGCGCCACAAAAAAAACTATACACCCTAATATGGCAGAGATTTATAGCCTCCCAAATGACTCCTGCTGTTTTCTATGTAACCGCAGCGGATATCAAAGCAGGCAACTATACGTTCCGCGCAAACGGCCAAAGGACAGCCTTTCCCGGCTTTACAAAAGTTTATCCTGTGAAAATAAAGGAGCATATACTTCCGAAGCTTGAAGAGGGAGATAAATTGTCTCCGGAAGATATCATACCGGAACAACACTTCACAAAACCGCCTCCGCGCTATACAGAGGCAAGCTTAGTAAAAGCGCTTGAAAAATATGATATAGGAAGACCTTCTACTTATGCCTCAATTATCTCAACAATACAAACCAGAAATTACATCGCAAGAAATCAGGAAAAACGCCTGGAGCCGAACGAAATCGGCTTCATAGTAACCGACATGCTTACAGAACATTTCCCCCGTATTGTGGATATTAAATTTACAGCGGACATGGAAGAAAAACTTGATGAAATAGCGGAAGGAAAAGAAAATTGGAAGGAGGTTTTAAGGGAGTTTTACGAACCGTTTTCAAAAAATCTTGAAGAAAAATACGAAGAAGTTGAAAAGAAAAATATAGTATACGATACAGATAAAATATGTCCGGAGTGCAACAAAAATTTAGTAAAACGCATGGGAAAATTCGGCTGGTTTTATGCCTGCAGCGGATTCCCCGCCTGCAAGTACACAGAGCCGCTTGAGGAAAACAATAAAAAATTAGGCATAAATTGTCCGAAATGCAAAGAAGGAGAACTAAGAGAAAGGCAAACCAAAAAAGGAAAAACCTTTTACGGATGCGATAAATACCCGGATTGCGACTTTGCAACTTGGGATAAGCCGCACACAGAAGAAAAAGAAGGCGAAAACGGAAAAAGTGTTAAGGAATGCCCTAAATGCGGAGAAGCTCTTGTAGAAAAGGAAAACAAAAGCGGAACTAAAATTCAGTGCTCAAATAAAGAATGTAAGTACGAAGAACAGGAGGGCGCTTAAAATGCACCGTATAAATAAAAAGGTGAGCTAAATCTATGATTTAGCTCACCTTTTTTTGGATAATATCGGATTCTTGAAAGATGATTACTCTTTCTCCTCTTCTTCTTTCTCTTTTTTAACAAGTATACGCTTTATATATAAACTTGCCAACACAGCAGCAATAGTAACTAAAACAGCATAAACAAATTTTGCCAGGATTGAGTTAGCCGCAGCCGGAAATACAGCATCGATAAACGAAAGTACGGCATCATTCCATGCCAAACCGGCCACAAGGGCAAACGCAGCTACTATCAGGTTTGCTGCCTGCTTGCGTAATTCGCGTTCAATGTTTTTAGAAGATTTATTTTTTTTAGCCATAAATTCAATTTTAATACAACGGTTCTTAAATTTTAACACATAATAAACACTTTATGTATCGGTTAACATAAAAACATCCACCCAATTACTATGGCTGGCGGGTCGCCCTAATGCGGTCACCATAAAAAATCCGCCGGAAAACGGCGGAGTGTGGGGGGTTACAAAGATTCAAGATACTCTCCGAGAGCTTTACTCCATGATCGTGGCGTGAATGCATTGTTTATAAACCGTGAGAGGTTTAAGGTACTATTTCCCGGACGCGGGGCAAAAGGATCGCGGCCGCGGGCGAATTCTGCGGTCGTTACAGAATTTACTTCACAAGAAATATCTGACTTCTTAAACACTTCTTTTGCGAGATCGTACCAGGTTACAGGAGCACCTGTGTTAGAAAAGTGGTAAATATCCGGAGGAGCGGAATTTACAAGCACACTCTCTATGCCAAGGGCTAAGTCCGTTGTAAAAGTAGGCCTTCCAAGTTGATCATTAACCACCGAAACTTCGTCTCTATCCCGTCCGAGTTTGAGCATTGTGCGCGCAAAGTTAGAACCGGAACCTATCACCCACGAAGTGCGTACTATATACTGCCCGGGCCTGATAGCCATTTCCCCTGCAGCTTTACTCGCACCGTACACGTTTAAAGGAGAGATAGGATCAGTTTCCTTATATGAACTCTTACTATTTCCGTCAAAAACGTAATCTGTGGATACAGTAAGAAAATGTTTGCCGTTCTTGTCTGCTGCATCCGCGAGATTGCGAACGCCTTCCGCATTCACACTCCATGCAAGTTTTCTTCCTTCTTCCGTTTCTGCCCCATCTACATTAGTATAGGCAGCACAATTTACGATCGCGTCTATTTCAGACCAGTCAAAAGCGAGCACTTTTTCTCTATCTGTTATATCAAGTTCATCACTTCCCAAAACCAAACTTTCGGGTCTTATGGATTGCAATGCCTGGCTTAACTGGCCGTTTCTTCCTATTAATGCAAAACGCATAGTTACACCTCCATGGGTTTTATGGACTCAAGAAACGGATTCGCTCGGTCTTTTTCGGAAATAATTGCCTCCTCCGAATCCGGGTCTATAGGCCACGGAATATTTAAGTTCGGATCTTTTATGTGTACAGCAACATAATCGGCATCGGGCCGCCAATATTCATTTACCAGATAGGTATAAACCACATCATTAGTGAGGGTTTGGAAAGAATTTCCGCATCCCCGGGGGACATATATAGCATCATCGGGAGTCAGGGTAAACGTTTCCGCAACACCAAAATTATCGCCTTTTCTTAAATCCACAATAGCGGCAAAAACTTCTCCGTGAGCTACGGAAATAAATTTATCCCAGGGCTCCGCGTGTATCCCGCGGGTAACCCCCTTTTGCTTGTTGAAAGAAACATTATTCTGCACCGGCTCAAACGCGGGAAGTCCTGCTCGTCCAAGCTTTTCTTTTTGCCAATTTTCTTTAAACCAACCACGTTTATCTCCGTGAAGAATAAGTCCCACTTTAAACAGGCCGGGGATTTTTGTTTCTTTGACTTCCGGAAGAGACATAATTAACTAAAATTTAACATTTGCTGTTCATCCTGCTCATCTCCCTCATTTTTTACACGAGCGCGCCCCTGAAAATAAGTGCACATTTCACATTCAGGGTTATCCCCGGGATAAGGACTGTTTAATAATTTAACAATTTCTTTTAGCTTTTCCTCTATATTAACACTTCCTATGTTTACCCTGTCCACATGGCCATCAAATTCTATATTAATGTCCGGGTTTGTTTTGTCTTTTGGAAAGTAATGAAGCAAGTAAGCTCTACCTGAAACTTTATGGCCATTACTTTCAAACATAAATCCGTACGCGGCAAGCTGGTCAATATAGTATTTCTGTTTATCTTCCTTTGGCGCGTTGCCGGAAGATTTATAATCCGCGGGCACAAGACGCCCGTCTTCCTCAATTAAAACATCATCTATTTTCCCTTGTAAAATGTATCCCGCGCTCTCGTTTACAACGCGTAGGAATTGCATATTACCCCGCCATTCGTTGAGCTTCTCTGTATCCTGAAAAGGTTTTACGCCTTCGCGGGAAAGTTCGTTTACCTCGGGTGGAAATTTTCCTTCTGCACGATATTTGTCATAGCGGTTTTTTAAAATTTCGTCCATAGCTGTATTTAAAACAGGCGGTATGCTCGGCACTTTTTTGTAATGATTATCAATCCAAAAACATGCTTTACATTCGGTGTACCCGTACAAGCCACTCGGGCTTAATTTCCAATATCCTTCTTTTGTTTTCATAATTTATATACTGCCGCTGTTGGACGACGCACTACAGCGGCAACCTTATTTTAAACGTATTCAGTTTTATTCTCGCCGAAAATTTTTTGACGGGGCATATTACGGCTTAAATAGTTGATGATAAGCGGAGATATCATTGCTGTTACTATACTTAATATAATAATAGAGGAAAGTAAAGGTTGGTCCAAGAGTCCTTCGCCGAATCCTAAAAACGCAACGGCGAGGGCCGTAGAAAGCTGAGGTAAGGCGGATGTGCCCAAAAACGCACTCTCCCGGTTATTAAAGCCGATCAATCTTCCGGCAAACCAGCCCCCTATAAACTTAGATGCAATAAGCCCCGTAACGATAGAACCTGCTAAAATAAGAATGCTTACACCCTCGGTAAATACAGCAACATCAATACGCGCGCCCATAGTTACAAAAAATACGGGCACAAGGAACCCGTAACTTACCGCGTGAAGTTTGGCTTTTAAGAGATGGTTTTTTATGGAAGGGGATAACACAAGACCGGCAAAGAAAGCGGCAATAATAGCATGCAACCCTACAAGCTCAAAGAGAACAACAAATCCTACCAGTATAAGAATAAGAAAGCGCAACTCTTTTTCATAAAGATCCTGTTTTTCGGTATATCTTTCCGCAAAAGTAAGCCACTTGATCCTTGGTATAAGCCACGCAATTAAGACGAGCACAAGCAAAATAAGAGGGTACAAAGCTAAAGACAAAAACGATATACTTTCTCTTGTAACCTGTAGAAAAACAGAAAGCGCAAGCAAACTTAAAGCATCCACCGTAATTGTTGATGCCACTATTATTCTGCCCATTTCGGAATTTATTATTTTCTTTTCCTGGAGCTGGGGTATAAGAAGGGCAATAGCGGAAGACATAAATATAATACCCATAAGGATCGAGGTTTGTACTGAATGCCCAAAAGCAGACACTATGCTAAACCCGACAATAGGCGGAAGAAGTCCCAGAAAAACTACGGAAATAGCAATATGTTTTTTTATTCCTTTTATATCGGAAAAGCGGGACTCAAGACCTGCCATAAACATAAGAAAGACCAAACCCACCTGCGCCAAAAATTCTATCGTGGGATCCGCTTCAAAAAGATCAAATCCGCTAGGTCCTATTATCACTCCACCTATTAGCAAAGCCACGACCCACGGTATCTTCATCCTTAAAAAAAGCTGTGAGAATACAACCGCTACTAAAAGAATTATGAAAAACAAAAATAGAGAATCCATATTACTTTTTATTTATACATAAGGCAAACCGGCAAGGGAAGAATAGTGTTCGTTTAAGTTATTGAGTTTTCGCATATCTTCCGCATTTATTTCAAAATCAAAAACACGTATATTTTCTTCTAAGTGATCCCATTGATTGGCCTTGGGAATAGGCACTGTACCTCGTTGAAGATTCCAGCGTATCAAAATTTGTGCGGGACTCTTTTTGTATTTTTCAGCAAGTTCGTTTAACTCCTCGTTGTCCAGGCGCTTCGTTCGGGTAAGCGGACTGTAGGCCTGTATTATCATATTCTTATCCCGAGCGTATTCCAGCATTTCTTCGCTATGACCGAAAGGGCTCCACTCAATCTGATTAACAGCAGGGGCTTCTCCGGTTGTATTAACGAGTTCTTCTATTAGTTCAATGGAATAATTGCTTACACCTATATCACGCGTGAGACCTTCTTCCTTTGCTTTTATAAGCCCCTCCCATAATTCTTCTCCGGCTCCGGAGGGTGGCGGACGATGTATAAGCATTAAGTCGGCATAATCCAGCTGCATTTCTTCTATATATTCTTTGGTGGCTTCAAACGCCTCATCTGTTTCTTCTACTTTTGTAACTATATAAAGTTCTTCTCGGGGAGTATCAGTACGTTGAATTGTCTCACCTATTTCGGGTTGCGTGCCGTAATCGCTGGAGGTATCCACCATACGATAACCTTTCTCAAAAGAATGTAGCACTGTATCCGCGGTGTCTATTGTAAGCTGCCAGGTGCCTAATCCCATTACAGGTATTTCATTTCCTGTTCTCAATTTTATTGTATAATTTTTATCCATAAGTTTGTTCGCTCATAAACTAAAAACTAGAAAATGGAAAATGGAAATTGGTAAGCTAACGTAATACGTTATACGGCGGCGCGGCGCGTTGCGTTATACGATGTGCGTCAAGCGTAAGGTTTTGGAAACGCACTTCGCTAAACGCTAACCGATACGCGCGGCGCCAACGATTAACGCAAGACGCAGAAACCAGTTTCCGGTTTCTAACTATCAATTTCTATAAGTGAACGTAACTTTACAACAACCATTCTTTTATTTTTTGTGCCGCTTCTTCAGCATGTTCGCCTACTAATATTCCGGGATGACTTGCATCCTGTACTTCTGTTAAATCAGCACTGTAGTACTCCGCCATATTTTTTGTGCTTTCCGCAGAGATACCGAAGGGTAAAGAGTCACCCAACTCGGCACCGATAAAAAGCAGGGGGAAGTTGACTTTGTCTTTGGGTATAGAAATTCCTCTCTTTCTATCCCTGCGGGCTGATCCGCTTTCCGGCGCCAATATTTGCCGCATATTTTTTAGGGTCTCCGGTTCCACGTCGGGCAAAGCTTCCTGAATTTTTTCAAAATTTTCAGGCATTCCGGCCTCAGAAACATTGTAAATGTCCGGAATCTTCTGAATTTCTTCTTCGGGAATTTCCTCCTGTACTTCCGCGGAAGGACTCGGGCTTATAGATATAATCGCATAAACAGGGTGCTCTGCTCCATACATTAGTGTTACCAATCCACCCATACTGTGCCCTATAACAACAGGTTTTTCTAAACCAAGTTCTTTTACTACCTCAAGAATGTCATCCCGATAATCCGTCATTGAAAGCTTACCGAGGTCAACCTCAGCACTGGGTTTATGGCCACGCAAAGATAGCGCGTGCACCTCCAAACCGCTCTCTACAAGATATCGCCTGATTTTATTCCACATCCAATATCCTCCGAAAGAACCGTGTACAAGAACAATCGGGGATTCATGCTCTTTTGTTTCGGGGGAAAAACTTTTTACAAATAACTTATTTTCTCCTACAGTTTTTTCCTCTTCCATTATAAAAACTTGCTTAATGTTAACCACCTACTACCTTACCATTATTCCATACCTTGTCTTATATAAAAACACTGACCCCCGAAATTCTTCTCTTACCCACAGGTTTACAATCTTCTATTTTATTGTAAAATAAAAACCAATATTAACCAATTTATAAAAATGCAGAATTCCCCGGCTGTTACAGAAAAAAACGCCCAAACCATAGTGGAGGATATAAAAAAAGACTTCTCTAAAAAAGAAGGGCAGCTTATCCAGCGTGCTTACGAGGTAGCAGCTGAAGCTCACAAAAAACAAAAACGGGCATCCGGAGAGCAATATATAGTTCATCCTGTTGATGCCGCACGCACTCTTTCTCAGATGAATATGGATGCGCAAACGATTGCTGCCGTTTTACTTCACGATGTTGTGGACGATACACCCGTCACCCTTGAAGAAATAGAAAGAGAATTCGGTAAAGATGTCGCTTTTCTGGTTGACGGTGTAAGCAAGCTCGGGAAATTAAAATATAGAGGCGCAGAGAGGCATGCTGAAAATTTACGCAAAATGCTTGTGGCTATGGCCAAAGATGTTCGGGTTATTTTGATAAAATTAGCGGATCGTCTTCATAATATAAAAACTCTGGATTCTCTACCCGAACGCAAACAAAAGCGTATAGCGTTAGAAACACTGGAAATATACGCACCAACAGCGGAACGGCTGGGGGTTTCGGAAATAGGAAAACAACTTGAAGACCTTGCCTTTCCCTACGTATATCCGGAAGCGTACAACTATATCATAAAAGAAACAAATTACCGTATTCAGAACGCTGAAAAATACTTAAAACGCCTTAGCCCCACACTAAAAAAAGAACTGGCAAAAGAAAATATCCGTCCGCAAAAAATAGAAATGCGGGCAAAACACAATTACAGTTTGTGGCGAAAACTGGAAAAATTTAATTATAACTGGTCTCAAATTAATGATCTAATTGCGGTTAGAATTATCGTGGGCAGCGTTGAAGAATGTTACCGAACTATGGGGGTTATACACAACATATGGAAACCCATACCGGGACGTATAAAGGACTACATAGCGCTTCCCAAACCTAACGGATACCAAAGTTTACATACGACAGTTTTTTGTCTGGACGGGAGGCGTACAGAATTTCAGGTGCGTACACCGGATATGCATGAGAACGCAGAATACGGCATTGCAGCACACTGGCGCTATAAAAACAAAGGCGGTCAGCCGAACCACAAACTTGAAAAAACTTATAATTGGGTAGCGCAACTACAGGAATGGAAAAAAGACGCCTCCCCTACGGACGAGTTTATAGAAAACTTAAAGCTTGATGTGTTTAACAACCGGATATTTGTATTCACGCCAAACGGAGATGTAATAGATCTGCCACAGGGAGCGACGCCTGTAGATTTTGCATACGCTATACACTCAGATATAGGAAACAAATGTGAGACCGCTATACGCAACGGGAAAATAATTTCGCTTAATACAGAATTAAATAATGGTGATGTAGTTAAAATTATAACGGCAAAAAACAAAAGGCCATCCCAGACCTGGCTTAACTTCGTTAAAACCCGAAATGCCCGCCACAACATAAACCGGTGTATAAAACAACGCAACAGAAAGGAAAATGAGCAAGTGGGATTAAATATGGTTAATGAAGAATTAAAAAGTATAGAGGGCAAAACCTGGGAGAGTTTAGAGGTAAATAAAAAAAAGGGCGTTATAAACGCACTGGGAATTCAGGACGAGAATCATCTCCTTATTTCCGTAGGGAAAGGAGATATTTCAGTAAACAGAGTGATTAAAAATATTATCGGCGAAAGCGAAAAAAGCCCGCATACAAAAGAACAAAAAAAGGAAAGAATAAAACAAAAAAACAAAAAATCTTCCGAGGTAAGAATAGCAGGGTTAAGCGGCATAAAATCACAAACAGCTAAATGCTGCAGTCCATCATATCCCGAATCAATTGTTGCCTATATTGCCACGGAAAAAGGGGCGGTAATACATAAAGCTGAATGTGAAAAC
Source organism: uncultured Candidatus Saccharibacteria bacterium (assembly GCA_964393575.1). GTDB lineage: Bacteria > Patescibacteriota > Minisyncoccia > Spechtbacterales > 2-12-FULL-38-22 > CAYMUG01. Next base: position 38,984 of record CAYMUG010000004.1, read on the forward strand.
ATCCTTAAAACAAAACCGGAAGATAAAATCATATCCGCTTTTTGGACAAATGGAGAAGCCAACAAGCAGGTGGAACTAGAAATTACCACCACCGACAGAGTGGGCATGATACAGGATATAACTCAGGTCATTTCCGGACAAAACATTAATATAGTTTCTCTTAAAGCGGCAGCACCCGCCTTAAAAAAAGAAAAAGCCCCGCGAAAAGACAGGGCAACTATTGAAGCAAAAATTGAAATAGAAAATTTACAGCAACTGAAAAATTTAACAACACGAGTTAAAACTATACAGGGCGTTGCGGACGTAAAAAGAAAATCTTAGCCCAAAAGGCCCTCTATCCATTCACGCAAATCTTCTTTAGAAGAAAAATGAACAGCCAGATTTGCCTTTCTTCCCTGAGTATTTACTCTAACGTCCGCGAGGTTATGTTTTTCTTTAAATTTCTCCACGATCTCTTTGAGTTCGGGGTCTACTTTTGCCTGTCCGGATCCGGCAAAACGCGCTTTGGTCTTTTCCTGCATCTTCGCACCGAGTTCATGTGCTCTCTTTTCTGCCTGCCTTACATTAAGCTGCCGGTTTTTTATTTCATTAAAAAGCTGTAAGCGCGCTTTTTCCGACTGTAAACTCAAAAGGGGTCGTGTATGGCCTTCAGAAATTTCTTCGTTAACAAGCGCTTGCTTTATATTTTCGGGAAGCGCCAGTACGCGCAATACGTTTGCAATATAAGATCGTGACTTGCCTACTTTTTGTGCGATTTGATTATTTTTTAAATTAAATTCGTTCTTTAGTCGGTCAAAGGCATAAGCTTCCTCAACGGCGTTTAAATCATCTCTTTGTATATTTTCTATTAAAGAAACTTCAAGTTTTTCTTTGTTCGTTGAACGTTGTATAACAGCCGGAATGCGGGGCAGGCGTGCTAATTCCGCGGCACGCAATCTTCTCTCTCCGGCAACAAGTTCATATTCTACGTCTCTACCTCCTGGTACATTCTTTTCTACTTTGGTAACTAAAAGCGGTTGTAAAACACCATAAGTTTTTATGGAATCAGCTAAATCCTTGAGATCCCGTTCCTTAAATTCCTTCCTGGGCTGATAAGGATTAGGTTTTATCTTTTCAGTTTCTATAAGGAAGATACTTTCCTTTTTAGTACCTTTCTGTTCCTGATTGCTTTTGTCGGGTATTAGAGAATCAAGGCCTTTCATAACGTAATTTTAAAATTAAAATTTTAAATTTTAAATTGAGACAAGCATTAGCTTGTTCGGTTTATTACTTCTTTGGCTAAATATCTGTACGCATTAGCTCCTTGTGAGGAGGGGTCAAATTGATATATAGTTTTTCCGTATCCGGGCGCTTCTGCCAGGGAAATATTTCTGGGAATAATAGCTTCAAACACATGACCGGGAAAGTTTCTTCTTATATCTTTGAGTACGGTTCTGGAAAGACGATTGCGCCTATCGTACATTGTACATACCGCCCCGAGTATCTCAATATTCCTATCTAAATTTTCTTTAACCAACCTAACGGTTTCAAAAAGATTACTCAGTCCTTCCAGAGCATAATATTCCGCTTGTACAGGTATAATAACATAATTTGCAGCAACTATGCCATTTAGTGTTAAAAGCCCTAAACTGGGAGGACAATCCACTAATATATAATCATAGTTATGGGTTCTCGCAATTTTGGACAAAGCGTAGTCAAGTTTAAATTCCCGATCGTTATCCTTTACGAGCTCAACGGCAGCTCCGGCTAAATCCGAAGAAGAAGACAGTACATCCAGAGAAAAAATACCCGTAGATTTGACCGCATCGGCCGGGCTTACTTCGTTACTTAACACATGATAAATATTGGCAGCCGGTTCAGAGCCCTGCAATAGAGTGCCTGAGGCATTGGCCTGAGGATCAATATCCACCAAAAGCACTTTTTTGCCGTATGCAGCTAAATAATTAGAAAGGTTGATAGCTGTAGAAGTTTTACCTACTCCTCCTTTTTGATTTGCTATGGTGATTATATGGGGCATATATAAATAAAATACAAATTTCAAACCCTGAGCTTCTTACATTCTATCATTCTATCAGCGAAAATGTGCATTGACAAATTAGTGCATCATTATAGAATATAATGAGCATATACCAGATCGGGCGAGTGGTGGAATTTGGCAGACACGCACGGCTCAAAACCGTGTGCCGCAAGGCATGAGGGTTCGAATCCCTCCTCGCCCACCCCGGTAGAAATTTTTTATATGGATTCGCCGTATCATTCTTGCCGTGTCGTATGACTGCGGCGATACGGCGCCCCGTCG
>CAYMUG010000005.1:0-16912 GCA_964393575.1 uncultured Candidatus Saccharibacteria bacterium
GTCCTTGGGATTTGTAATTTACGATTTGCCCCCCGCTTCACCGATCCGTCAGCTAGCGGAGAGTAGACGGCGAGCGTTAATTACTCATAATATCCTCTTCTTTTGCTTTGATGGTTTCCTCTACCTTATTGTTGTAATCATTTATCATATTTTGTACTTTATCTTTTTGTGCAAACTTTTCGTCTTCGGAGATTTCTTTGTTTTTTTCTTTTTCCTCTATATTTTTTACAGCATCTTCTCTGATATTGCGTATTGCAACTTTTGCTTCTTCACCCTGCTTGTGCACATCTTTCACAATTTCTTTTCGTTTTTCCTCGGTAACAGGCGGCAGGTTGATACGCAGAGTATTGCTTTCTACATTGGGATTAAGATCCGCTTCCGACTGCAGAATTGCTTTCTGTATATTTTCAATGGTACCGGGATCCCACGGCTGTATTACAATTTGATCCGATTGGGGTACGCTGATGGAGGCAAGTTCTTTTATTGTAAGTTTTGCATTGTATGCTTCCACTTCTATATCTTCAATCATAGAAGCACTTGCCCTTCCGACTCTTAAAGGTTTTAACGAATCTTTTAGATTCTCCAAAGTTTTTTCCAGTTTTTGTTTAAGTTCATCTTCTTCCATAATTATTGAATTTGTACAGCTAAATTATTGAGCGAATATTTTATGTTAGCGTTTGTTTTATATTGAGATTTATAAACACGAAAAAGATCTTCTGTAAATTGGTTTGCCTTCTCAGTACGAGCATGCTCCATCCATACCTTCAGCGCCTCTAGTAACTCGTCTTTCTCCTGTATTGTCGCATATTTTTCTGCGATTTTAAATCTATCCGTCATTGAAAGCTTTAAGAAATTGCCGCAATCCTTTTTATATGCCTCTATCTTCTGCTTGTAAGAATTATCTTCCAGCATCTCGGCGGCAACGCGCGGACGCCCGGACCAATGAATTTTCAAACTTTGTATCGATGTCGTATCAAGCCATTTTTCTATTAAAACATCCGGCACATAGTTAAACTTTATTTCCAGACATCGCGACCTGATAGTTTCAAGCAGCATTTCAGGGTGAGCGGTTACCAAAAAAAAGATTGTGTGTTTTTTGGGTTCTTCCAAACTCTTTAGAAGAGTATTTGCCGTTTCTTTTCTCAAACGTTCTGCATTGTTTAATATTACAATTTTATATTTTCCCTGAAAAGGTGCAACATTAAGCTGTTTTAAAATGTCCCGCGCGTCTTTTATTGGTAAGGGGGTTTGGATGTATATAATATCCGGCGGAGTTGAAGACGTCTCGGAAGGAGATTGATCAAGCAATCTATAAGCTAACATATCAGCAAACCTATATTTGCCAATACCCTCGGGTCCGCTAAATAAATAAGCATGAGCGAGCTCATTATTCTGGTGCGCTTTTTCAAGCATTTCAAATTGCTTTTTATGAAACACTCGCTTCATGATATAATATTCTTTTTAAGATCCGCCTAAATTCCCCTTTAAACCTTTCTTTATTAAATTTATTGCCTATACCTTGAATCATCTGTGTATTATAATCGGCATAACTTTTATTAAGGCGCATTACACCTTCCGCAAGCACTGCCGGATGGGAATTCTCAAAAAACTCTCCGCTTACACCTTCTATTACACTTTCAAGTACACCGCCTTCTTTAAAGGCAAGAACCGGTTTTCCGAAAAGCATTGCTTCTACCGCAGAAATACCGAAATCCTCTTTCCCCGGATAAATATAAGCACGGCATCGTTTATAACACTCTTTTACTATATTATCGGGTTGCCATCCCAGAAAGTAAATATTATCCGAAGCCATCTTTTTTAACTTCTTTTTCTGTGGACCATCGCCGATTATAACAAGAGGGTATTTCATTTTACTGAACGCCTCAACAGCTAAATCAATATTTTTATAGTCCTGAAGCTGTGAAACAATAAGAAAAAAATTATTAGGAAGTTTGCTAAGCACCTCCTTCGTTTCGTTTTTTTGCGCCTTGGAGCCGTTATCCATCATATCCGTAGTTACAGAGGGATAAATAATAAAAGAGTCACGTTTATAAACCTTCCTTATTCTTTTTTTGGTATCTTTAGAATTAGCAATAAAATAGTCCACTCTATAGGCTGAATTGTAATCCCATATACGGAAAAAATGTAGTGCTATTTTTTCTAAAATTTTTGCGGGACTCTGTATTTTTTTTGTTTTTGTATTCGGTTCTTTTAACTCCCAGAGATACTTAGTTGGTGTGTGGCAATAGGATATATGCAGTGTGTCGGGGCCCGTTATTACACCCTTTGAAAAAAATGAGGAGGAAGAAACTACGATATCATACCCCTGCAGGTCTATATTCTCCACGGCAGGGATAGCAAAAGGCGCCATATAACGAAACCTTTTTTTAAATATACCTGGAAATTTTTGCAAAAAAGAGGTGTGTATATCCGCAGAGGCAAAATAAGTGTCGGTGAGTTGTTTATCATAAAAAAGTGTATATATAGGAGCTTCCGGAAAAATATTATGCATAATATGCAGAACGCGTTCCGCGCCCCCGAACTGGGTAATATGGTCGTGCACCAAAGCTACTTTTAGTTTTTTGTTTTCTTCATTCATGGTTTTGTTCGCTTACTCTCACAAAACAACAGAATAACATAATAACCGAGTAACATATTTTGTTCGGCTACGCCTCACAAAATAAATTCTAATTTCAAAACGACACTAAACTCTAAACAAGATCAAATGACTAAAATACAAAATTCAAAACAGTTTAGGATTTAGAACATTTGAATTTTGACGTGCCTGCCGGCAGGCAGGGATATTAGAATTTAGGATTTTTAAGATGTTAATCTGTTCTTTTGTTATTTTGTCATTTGTCATTTGTTGTTAGTTGTCGGTTGTTAGTTGTTAGTTACTTCTTAGACATTATACTGCGCTTATATGTCTCAAGGTTTTCCAGAGCTAAACCGGTACCCTTTGCTACACACAACAACGGGTCATCTGCGGGATATGCCGGAACACCTGTAGCTTCTTTTATCAAATCGTCTAAATTATTTAAAAGCGCACCCCCGCCCGTGAGAATCATACCCTTATCCATTACGTCAGCGGAAATTTCTGGCGGGGTTTCCCTTAAAACCTTCTTTATGGTAAAAATTATGTCTTTTAACTGTTCGCTAATAGAGTTTGTAATTTCATTAGTTTTTACCTCTATATTTTTGGGCAGCCCATCTGCAAGATCCCGGCCGCGCAATTCATAAGAATCTTCTTCCTCTTGCGGAAGCGCGCTTCCCACTTGTTTTTTAATTTCCTCTGCTGTAATTTCACCTACAGCTAAATTGTACTTATTCTTAATATGGGAGATAATAGCGCCGTCTATTTTATCGCCTCCTACGCGACTGGACGCGCTTGCTACTATACCTCCCAGAGATATTACCGCAACTTCGGTGGTTCCACCACCTATATCAACGACCATATTACCACTCGGAGAATTAATAGGTATTCCTGTCCCTATTGCAGCCAAAACAGGTTCTTTGACGACATATGCCGCTTTGGCTCCCGCATTTATTGTGCTTTGAACAACAGCCCTTCTTTCCGTAGAGGTAATTCCGGCAGGCACCGAAACCATAACTTCCGGCTTAAAAAGCCGCAACCTCCCCGAAGCTTTATTCATAAAATAACGTATCATAGATTCAGTAACTCTATAGTCAGCAATAACTCCATCTTTAAGGGGACGATGCGCTATAATGCTGTCAGGAGTCATTCCTATCATATGCTTACCTTCCTGGCCTACAGCCAATATAGTATTGTCCGTAACTGAAACCGCAACCACTGAAGGTTCGTTCAAAATAATACCTTTTTTGGGAATATAAACCAGAGAATTTGCTGTTCCCAGATCAATCCCTACTTTTTTAGGTGAGAAAAATGACATAATTTTACTCGTTATACTCGCAAAATACAATAACAATGACCATGACTATGACTATGAAACCACTGTGACAATAACAATGATTATGACATACATCTTTATATTATCGTCATAGTATAGTTATGATTATGGTGATTAGTTGTTATGGTTATTGTTATAGTAATAGTGCTATCCGCCGGCCGGCGGATAGTCCTTATACTCTTTCTATTTTTGCTCCCAATTCCTGTAGCCTCTCGTCTATTCTCTCATATCCTTTATCTACTTGAAAGGCATCCTGTAAAATAGTTTCTCCTTTAGCAACGAGACCCGCTATAATAAGTGACATTCCTCCGCGAATATCTTTCCCTTTTATTTTAACACCTTTCAACTTTGTGGGCCCCCTAACTTCCGCCCTATGAGGATCAATAATTTTAACGTTAGCGCCCATTTTTTTTAGTTCTTCTAAATAATTAAGCCGTGCAGGGTAAAGCGGATCATGTATTAACGTTTTTCCGCGACATTGAGTCGCGAGAACTCCGAGCGGGGATTGGAGGTCGGTGGGTATGCCCGGATATATCATCGTCTGCACCTGAAACAGATTAAATTTAGGAGACGTTTTTACTTTAATAGTTTGCTTGTCTTCCGCCTCAAGATTAGCTCCGGCTCTTTTTAGCTTTTGCAGCAACAATTCCAAGTGTTCTGTCGGAAAATTTTTAATTGTGATCTCACCTCCTACTGCAATTCCCGCAATCACAAAACTGCCGGCTTCTATATAATCCGGTACAATACTGTGGTCGGCTCCGGCAAGCTTTTTTGCGCCTACTACCCTTATTCTGTGCTGCGGCAACAAAGAAACTCTGGCTCCCATTTTGTTCAAAAATTCAGCAAGATTATGGGTATGCGGCTCTTCGGCGACAATGGAAATATCCAACATTCCCGGAGTTCCGGCAGCGTACATTAAAACGTTCTCGCTTGCTGTAACGCTGAATTCATCCAGGGCTATCTTTCTTGTTGTTATATGACGTCGGGGTTTCTTTATCTCAAAGTATTTTTTTTGTTTGCTTATCTCAAAGCCCAAATCCGAAAAAGCATTGAAATGCGTGTCAAACGGACGCTTGCCTATCTTATCTCCTCCCGGATAAGGCATTTTGACGTATTTAAATCTGGCCAAAAGAGGGCCAAGCAAAACTACTGAAGATCGGAGTTTAGAAACCTTATTAAAAGGTAGATTTTCAGGGTTAACGTTCCTGTTTGTTATATGGACAACACTTCCCTCTCTTTTAACATCGCTTCCCATATCACCTAAAATATCTAACATCAGCTGTACATCCTGTATATCGGGTACGTTGTAAAGCAGGCATTGTTTATCAGTAAGCAAAGTGGCGGCAATAATTTTTGTTGCCGCATTTTTACTACCCTGGACATTAATACTGCCCTCGAGTTTATTACCTCCTTGTATATAAAAGGATTCCATAAATAACTATTGCAATTACTGAGCATTTATAATATCACAAATATTGTCAATTTCAAGCATTTAGCATAAGGTGCATATTAATATTATTATGATATAGTAAAAATAATGGAATGGAAAACAAGAAAAAGAATGTTTTTTATTTTTGTGGGGCTGTTTTTTATAATTGTCCCTGTTGTGGTGTTGTTTACTCAGGGCTACAGGGTAAATTTAGACGAGTTAGAGCTTGTAAAAACAGGGGGCATAGACCTGGACATAAAAACACTTGATACTAGAGTATATTTGGATAATGAATTATCTGTAGAAACTAATTTCTTTTTCAGGAATGCGGTGTTCCGCAATATTATTCCGGGCACTTACAACGTACGTGCAGAAAAAGAAGGGCACAAGACATGGGAAAAAAATATTGAAGTAAAAGAGCGTAGGGTTTCAAAATATTTATTTGTGCGTTTGTTCCCCGAAAAGGCCCAAACAAGTACGCTTGCCCGTAATGTCCGAAATGTTTTTATGGCTCCCGACAAAAAGCACGCACTTATCACCACCAGCGACACCCTTTCTTCACAAGAAGGTGCTCAACAAACCTTACAACTAAATCTGTTATCAATAGAAGATGATATCACCTCGCAACCGGTTATAACACTTAAGGCAGGTGAAAGAGTTGAGGAGGTTAAGTGGTCAACTAACGCGGAGGTGTTTTATATAAATATAAATTCCGAAAGGCGAAACCTGATTTATACCGGATCGGTAAATAATCCACAGAGCCTTACAAACTGGAGTGATTTTATAAACTTTTCTTACGGTATAGCCCTGGAGGAAAACAATAAAATCATACCTACAAGCTCTCAGGATTCACTTTATGTAATGAGAAAAACGCAGGAGGGAACATTTTCTTTGGACAAAATAGAGGAAGAACCCCAAATAATAATGCCAAACCTTATCCAAAATGTTGCCGCATTTGAGTTTGCGCATGGTAATATATATTACCAGGACAATGAAGGTGGCTTAAACATGTTCATTTCCGAAGAAAATCAAACACGCGAATTAAGCAACGCCGCTGATATGCCTGATCCTGAAAACACAAGAAAAATTATCCCGCGTATAGATGATAAAGCAGCGCTTGTGTTGAATAATAACGAATTGTTTTTATGGAGAGAAGAAGAGCCGCTTCAAAAAATATCAAAAGATGTTTTAGAGGCTCGTTTCGGAAACAAAAAAATCATGTACTGGCAACAAAATCAAGTTGTAGTATATTGGCTGGAAGAAGTATTCGGTCCGCCGAAACGGAATCCCGGAGACAAAGAAGTTATAAATGAATTTAATAACATCACTAAAGTGGATTGGTTATTTGAAGGAGCAAACCAATTAGGCATATTAACAGATAAAAATGTCGTATTTACTGAAATTGATTCACGCGGAGGCAGGTATTACAAAAAGTATACACGAAATCCGCAAGAGTATTTATTCTCTTCAAATTCCGAGCAAGACGCCGTTTTCTATATAAGTCCGGAAAATCACTTAATGCGTATTGACGCAACTATATAATTATGGCAACATAAATTAGTATTAATAAGAAAGAACATTTTTTACCATGGGTACTAAATTAAAAGAAAAACGAAAATCCGTTAAACGAAGAAGGCGTAAAAAAATGCGTCGCGCTCATCGTCATAAAAAGAAAAAATAGGGCATCTTTATTTAGGAATAAATTATAAAACCGCTTCGAAAAGCGGTTTTATAATTTTTATCGTTTTCTCCACTGTGGCGCGCGTCTCGCCTTTTTCAGGCCGTACTTCTTCCTTTCTTTCTTGCGAGGATCGCGCTTGAGGAAGCCTGATTTTTTAAAACGATTGTGCAATTCCGGGTCATACTTAACGAGAGCGCGTGCAATACCGTGACGTGTAGCGTCAGCTTGTCCGCGCACACCCCCTCCTTTTGTTTGAACGGTAATATAAAATTGTTCCAGCATCTTTATTTTTCTTAAGGGTGCGTTTGCTACAGTAGAAAGTTCCTCCGTCTTGAAATAATCAGTATAATTTTTTCCGTTCACTGTAATGCCGGCATTCTTTTTGGTCGCGGGTATAACACGAACACGCGAAACAGAGGTTTTTCTCCTTCCTACAGCTTCGTAATATTTTTGCTTCTTTGTTGAAGATTTTTTAGTTGTTGTTTTTTTTGTTTTTGCCTCAGCCATAGCTATTTATAATTGAATTTGTTATTTGTCATCTGCTATTTTTATTAGTGATTTGTTGTAAGTTGTCGGTTGTTTGTTGTCAGTTACTAGTCAGAATTACTGAATAATTAGTCTTTTCAACCTGGGTTTTTGCAGGCGATTTTTGGGTAACATCCTTTTTACCGCAAGTTGCATTAATTTTTCAGGGCTTTGTTGACGAAGTTCCTCAAAACTCGTTCCGTAAATTCCTCCCGGATAACCGGAATGCCGCCAATATATTTTGTCACGTGTCTTTTTGCCGGTTACCACCACTTTATCCGCGTTTTTAACGACTACATTGGTCTCACCTCCACGATGCGGCATATAAGAAGGCAGGTGTTTATCCTGCAGATAAAAAGCGGCATCACTTGCTATACGACCCAAAACTTTGCCATTAGCATCCAGGACAATCTCTTTATCAGTTTTTTTTGCGGCGGATTTTTTTGTTTGATCTTGTGCCATATTATTTATGTTTCATTATTATTACTTTCTTCAGTGTTACTGCTCTCAACAAATTCTATAATAGCCATAGGTGTGGCATCATGCTTTCGTATACCTTTTTTATGTATTCTCGTATAACCTCCCGGTCTATTTTTATATCTGGGAGCTATTTCATTAAGAAGTTTATTAGCGCTTTTGTCCGTAAATGCACGTGCTAACTCCCGCCGGGTAGCAAGAGAGTTATTCCGGCTTTTTGTTACCCATTTTTCAATATAAGGCCTTAATTCTTTAGCTTTGGGTTCGGTGGTTTCTATATATTCATTACGCACTAAAGCCTCCGCAAGGTTTCTTAGCAACGCTTCACGTTTGTCTCTTTCAAGATTAAATTTTTTTCCCTTGCTCCTTTTTTTCATAAATTACTTCTTAGATGAATTTTTAGTGCTTTTTGTGGTCTTCGTACTACCCTGAGATTTTTTCGTAGATCCCTGAGATTTTTTCGTAGATCCCTGAGATTTCTTTCCGGTGCCGGAACTTGAAGACTTAGATGACGTTCCTTTAGTAGTTTTGGTTTCTTTGCCCTCTAATTCGGATAACACCTTAAAATGTTCCACCAAAACGCTTGATGCTTTGGTAAACGCTTCTTCGGGAGAAATACTGCCATCCGTAGTTATGTCAAACAACAGTTTATTGTAATCGGTTCTTTCGCCAACTCGCATATTCTCTACTTCAAAATTAACTTTACGCACGGGACTAAAAATTGCATCTAAACTTATATGACCCACTTCTTTTTTCTCCTTTTCGTCTATATCTGCTTTCACGTAACCTAGGCCTTTTTCAGCTTGTAATTCCATCTCCAGTGAAGATTTACTGCTTGTTAATGTAGCCAGGTGCTTATCTTTGTTCACTATCTCGGCCTGGCTTGGTGTTTCTATGTCCCCCGCTTTCACTTCTTTTTTGCCTTTAACTTTCAGGGTTAGAGTTTGCGGCTCATCTTCATGGAGTTTAAGGCGTACTTGTTTGAGATTCAAACTTATTTCCATTACATCTTCAAGAACCCCCTCAATTGTAGTAAATTCGTGGGGAACATCTTTGATCTTTACAGACGTTATAGCCGCTCCGGATAAAGAAGAATATAAAACTCTTCTCAAGGCATTTCCTATAGTAGAACCAAAACCCGGGTATAACGCATTTATCTCTATAACCGAGCGGTTTTCCTCGGATTCAATAACTTTTGGTGATTGTGGTAGTGATACTTCTTCCATAATTTTTTGCTTGTCCCGCACCTTTCCGTAGGAATAGGTGCGGGGTTCAACAAAACGCGGGTTATGCGGATAGTGTGCCTTGGCGCGGATTATGCTGATGAATTATCCGCATTTATCCGCTCAATCCGCATTATCTGCGTCATAAGCTTAATTTTAACGTGAATAAAATTCAATAACTGATTGGAAATCCATAGGTTGTACTGACTCTCTGATGTCCGGCGCACTCTTTATTTCTGCTTCCATTTTGCTGGTGTTTACAGTAAGCCATTGAGGAGCTTCGTAGTTTTTCATTCTTAAGTCGTAATCGGAAAAAAGTCCCTTTTTCCTGCTGGACTCTTTTACACTTAATTTGTCTCCTTTTTTTACCTGTATAGACGGTGTTCGCGCCTTACCGCCATTTATATAAATATGGCCATGACTTACCATTTGTCTAGCCATCTTACGTGTAGGTGCAAATCCTGCTCTAAAAACTGCACTATCCAGGCGGGACTCCAGAAGCATATAAACATTTTCAGGGGTACCACCTTTTTTAAAATATTTTTTAAATTGCCTTTCACGTAATCCGTACTCTTCACGAATTTTCTGTTTTTCGGCAAGTTGTTGTCCGTATTCTGATTTTTTTGTTCTTACTTGTGGCATAATTTTTGTTCGCTTCGCTCACAAAAATACTATAACAATAACTATGACTATTACACAGCGCTCGCGCAGCGAGCGCATTAGTTATCGCGCCTGCCTGCATGCCAATCGGCATGTAAACCGGCAGGCAGGCGCGATAATGTTATGGTTATGGTCATTGTCATAGTGCGAGCGTAAGCGAGCTTAAATAATTACTCTATACTCTTCTTGGTTTGGGGGGTTTACAGCCGTTATAAGGCACAGGAGTTACATCTTTCATTGATATAACATTAAGCCCTTTGCCTGTAAGCGCACGCATCGCGGAATATCTTCCCGCACCTATTCCTTTTACAAATATATTTACTTCGTTTATTTGGACCTTCTCAAGCTTATCCATAAGTATATCTACAACCCTGGATGCGGCATAGGGGGTTGCCTTCCTGGGGCCTTTAAAACCTGCACTGCCCGCAGAAGACCAAGCTAAAACATTTCCGGCGGCATCAGTTGCTGTTAAGTAAGTGTTGTTATAAGTAGCATTGATGTAAATATTAGCTATATCCAACACTTTGCGCTTTTTTTTCTTTTTCGACTGAGACGCCTTTTCCTCGTCTACCTCGCCGCCCCCTTCAATTTTTGCAATACGTTTTTTCCCCATATAATTTAATTTATTCTATTAGATATTGGTTTGTCATATGTCATTGGTCATTGGTCATTGGTTATTGACTATTTACTTCTCCGTGCTGTTCTGGAATTTGTCTTTGTTCTCTGTCCGCGGGCAGGTAAATTTTTTCCGTGTCTTATACCTCTATACGATCCTATATTTTTTAATCGCTTTATATTGTCGTTAACCTCCCGACGTAAGTCACCTTCAACTACAAAGCCCTCATCTTCAATAACCCTTCTGATTTTATTTATCTCTTCATTTGTAAGTTTACTGGCACGTTTTTCAGAATCAACTTTAGCTTTTTCTAAAATCTTATCACTAAGCGAACTCCCTATGCCGAATATATAGGTTAAAGATACTTTTATTTTTTTATCGTCGGGTATTTGTACTCCTGCTATACGAGCCATAATTTTATTCGCCTTCGGCTCACAAAAACATTTGACTTTTAACCTTTAACTTTTGACTGCGCTCGCTTTGCGAGCGTCCCGAAAATCGCGAAGCGATTTTGTTAAATGTCAGGTGTCAAATGTCAAATGTAAGGTGGGCGTAGTAAGCTTACTTCTGTCTCTGCTTATGCTTAGGATTCGTCTTACAAATTACATATACACGACCTTTTCTTCGTACCAGCTTACACTGTTTACAAATTTGTTTAACAGAACTTCGTACTTTCATGCCATAATTCTCGGCGAGGCGTTGAGTGTAACGAAACGCCGAAACGTTAGAATTATGAGTACCCTGAGTAGCGAAGCTACGAAGGGTTACCATAATTTAAGGTAGCTCCTCCCCGCCTCCCGGCGGGTCGGAGTCCTCACAATTCTTACAAAATCACAGATTTTGAGAATTGTGGGAAGTTTATTTGTACCTATAAACAATACGACCGCGGTCATCATTGGGTCCAATTGCTACGTCTACCTTGTCACCTACCAGAATTCTTATCCTGTGCATACGCATTTTCCCTGACAAATATGCCAGAACTTCCCGTCCGTCTTCAAGCTCCACCCTAAACAATGTATTGGGAAGAGCTTCTACGACAGTTCCTCGCACCGCGTCGTCTTTATTGCTTTTTGTCATATTGACTTGTAAAGAATAACAAATGTATAATTTTTGGTCAACCCCGCACCCTTTAAATTAGCCACAATGGCCAATTTAAAGGGTGCGGGGCAAGCTCATACCTACACAATAAAAAGAAGGAAAACGTGATTTTTATAGTTGCGAATCAATATAAAAATTAAAGTTCAGCATTATATTCTACCCTTACCTCAATATCTTCTTCACTTGAGGGAATGTTTTTGACCCAAAACGGCCAAAATCTGACTTGTGCCTTTTCCAAATCATCACGAGAGGATAAAATTTTTCTAACTTCAACTTCTCCTCTGCCCTTGATTTTATCAACTAATGCATCAACACCAACCTTTTTATTGTAAATCTGTGAAATATCAGTTTCAACCTCGGCCACTCCTTCCTGAAAATCAAGTTCTTTTACCGTATAATCTATTCTATTTTTGTCTGATAATTCAAACTCTTCAGCATATTCGCTTTCGTTGTTGAAACGATAGCTGATGGCTTCGTTGATATGGTCGGGCTGAATCAAAAAGGCGCGCGCTAAAGCAGTGACATTCACATCAAATACCTCCCCTTCTCCGGCGTCAATTTCAAAATTTTCAATACTTACATCCATAGAGTCGGGTATTACCTTGAGGTCTTCCGGCATTTCTTCCTTCAGCGCTGCCTCCACCTCAGGAAGAAAATCTTCGTTGACTTTTTCTCTTGCATCACTCTCGTCTTGATCTGTAATAACAGATCGTTGGCCTATTAAACCTCCTTCCATTGGTTCTTTGCTTTCTCCGTAAAATCCGTAATATTTGTCAGTGCCCTTGAATCCCGGGATTGAAAATGTGGTTGGGTCAATATTATATTCTTCTCCCGGCTCTGCCGCTCTAACCTGAACAGTTATACTACTCGGTACTATGTCTCCGTTTTCCACCCTAGCTCCGGGTACCTGAACCGTCTCTGTTGTTCTGAAGAGCTTTCCTCCGGAAGAAATAAACCTTGTATTTTGTACCAACGTCTGCGGTGCTGAATTATATTCATTATAAACCTCTATAGTGCCTTCCGCCCTCTCTTCCACATTTTCTGTTCCGGTAGCTTGAAAGGTGAAGGTCTTTTCCTGTTCTTTCCGTGTGATTTGCGCCGGAATTACTCCTGTTTCATAGTCAGAAGAAGTAATATTGGCGTCAGCAACAAAGTTAAGGGTGAAATCCTCTTTCGCTGTACCGGGATTAAGAATAACAGTGGCTTTGGGAAGAATATTGGTGGCAACAAAATACAGACCAAATAAAATAACAATACCTGCTAATGCAAAAGCAGATTTTTTGGGGCTCTTTTTAAATAAACCTCCGGGAATATGTACAGCACGTGCTAAGCCCGAAAACAAAGCGGATAACCACGAAAAAGAAATTCTTATGCGTTTAGGGGATTTTTTGGAAGTTTTGTGCTTTTCTTTCGGTTGATTAGGTTGTTGTTTGGGTGGAGCACCTACGGACTTTTCAGGTTTTTCGGTTTTTTTCGTTTTATGTGGAGCAGGAGTTTTCTCCTGTTCAGGTTTAGGAGGTATAATATCTTGTACCTTTTTTAAATCAGATGCTGGTCCTGGGGCGGGCTTGGGCTTTTCTTTATCTATTTTTTCAGTCACGCGAAGGGCCGCTTTTCCGGCAAGGGTTTGTATGCGTTCATCTTCTGTAACAATTGTTACCCTTTTATTTACACTATCGGCTTCACGCTTTATTAAACGAAAATTTAAAACATTCTGCGCCACATATGAATTCTCCGGAACTACCAGATAAACATTTTCCTCGCTACTATTAACTATACTGTCAATGATGGAAGCGAGTTCGTCGGAGGATCTTATTTGTATAATATTTTTACTCATGAATCAGTTTTACCATTCTATTCAATATACCGGAAATCATATCGGGTTTTTCTAAGTGGGTACGTGTTACATGCCCCGTTATACCTAAAATTGAAATCAGTTGAGAGTCCGGGATGGCAAGATTCTCTATGGAAACATCTTGAAAATCCTCGGCGTTTAACCGATGAAGTTTAGGAGGAGAGGTAAAAGATAATTCCTGTTTCCATTTGCGTTTTTTTATTATACCATCCATAAGCGGTATACTGCTTCCTCCTCCGTATAAATATATATTAGGCGGCAATAAAGTGGTTTTTGAAAATTCTTTCAAACTAACCTCAAAACCATTTAAAAACAGTGAGAGATCGGTACTAAGAATCTTTTGTATTTCTTCACGGGCTTTATGGCTTAACTCTCCCCTGGAATATCTTAATTTAATATTTTCTGCTTCCCAAAATCCTATGTTCATCCGGGAGGCAATTTTTTTTGTAAAAGATTCCCCTCCGAAAGAAAAGGTGTGGATATTTTCAAACCTGCCCTTGCGCGCTAAACTTACTCTTGTAGTTTTTCCTCCTATATCTACTATTATACCTTCAAACTCTTGATCCGTTAGATTGGCGAGAGAATTAAAAACAGCATACGGCTCATATACAATACCTTTCAAATTCAATTTCATATCCGCGGCTATATTTTCAAAGAATTTTTTATAAAATTTAGGAAGATAGGCATTAAAAAGAATAACTTGCACTTCAGAACCTTCAAATCCTATGGGGTTTTTAACACTATACCCATCAATTTTAACATCCTGCACATAAGAGTTTATTAACGCGACTCCATTTGCTTTATAACCACTATCTCTGACAAATTTTTTTCTTATATCTTCATAGGCCTTAACTTCGGCGTTATGTATTATGTTTTTAATCTCTCTTAAATCAAGTTCCTTGCTTTTCTCCTCTCTTTTGTGCATATAAGAAAAAGTATGGCCGTTCACCATCTCGGAAGCAATACCTATATACAAGTCCTTAGATTTGCTGCCGGCGCTGCCCAAAGAAGAAAAGGCGCTTTTTATAGTCCGGAGTGCCTGTTCAGTTTCCATTAAATTGTCGGTATTATCCTGGTGCTTCGGATGAATCTCCTCCGATATTTTTGAAATATTTACTGTCTTTTCGCTCCCTGAAATTTCCACAGGAGCTACTTTAACACTACTTCGTCCGTAATCTAAAACGTAAAAATATTCTTTAGATGAGGTAAATATATCTTTAAATCTGTTTAAAAACTTTGCCATTGGTTGACATTATAACATACTGAGGTTTAGTGAGTAGTAATTTATTAATTCCTAAACAAATCCCTGCCTATCAGCAGGCAGGGCATCCGTTAAGAAATACACTGACATTGACATTAACAAATTCTCTCAGTGTTAGTGTCATTGACCCATTACGTATTACACATTACACCGATTACTCCAGCACCGCTCTAATTCTTCGCATCCCTGTGCCTACGGATTCTTCTTTAGTTATTTTAAAATGTCCGAGATCTCTCGTGTTTTCCACATGAGGTCCGCCGCAATATTCAAGAGAGTACACATTTTCCTGAGTCGGCTCTCCTCCTATGGAATAAACCCGTACTTTATCGCCATAACTTTCCTCAAATAACCCTATAGCGCCCAGTTTATCGGCTTCTTCTTTGGGAATATCTTTATAATGCACGGGGAGGGCTTGTTGTATTTTTTCGTTGACAATACCTTCAACACGCTTAATTTCTTCATCGGTCATTTTTTGGTCATAAGAAAAATCAAAACGCAGGCGTTCAGGGGTTATATTACTGCCCTCCTGATGCACCTGTTTCCCTAAAACATCCCGCAATGCCTGATGCAGAAGATGTGTAGCTGTATGATACTTAACCGACATCTCGCTGGTATCAGCTAAACCGCCTTTAAATTTTTGCTCTACCCCGGCGCGGGATACCTCTTTGTGTTTTTCCATTTCTGCGTCAAAGCTTTCTCTGTCCACCTCCAGACCTCTTTCTCTGGCCATCTCTATTGTCATCTCAAGGGGAAATCCGTATGTAGTAAACAATACAAACGCGTCTTTTCCGGATATTTCTCCCGACTTCGCGAATTCCTCAAATTTCTTTAGGCCTTTTTGTAAAGTATTGCGGAATTTTTCTTCTTCTTTTTTGACCTCTTCTTCTATAAATTCCTGCTTCTCTTTAAGTTTTGGGTAAGCGAAATTATAATATTCAACTACTGTACCGACAAAATCGCTTAAGGGATGTTCTGAAATTCCTAATTTGTCCATATACTGCACTGAGCGTCTTAAAAGTCGTCGGGTTATATATCCCGCCTCTGTGTTGCTCGGAGTTGCGCCGTCCGCAATCACAAACACGGCACCGCGCAGGTGGTCAGCTATAATGCGGAAAAAAGAGGTATATTGTTCATCGTTGTAAGATTTTCCCGAAATTTTTTCCAACTCCTCTATGAGTGACGCAAATACATCTATACGGAAAATATCAGGAGTATCTTCGCTGGCTGCGGATATTCTCTCTAATCCTCCCCCGAAATCCACATTTTTCTTTGGCAGATTACTGAAACTACCTCCTTCTTCCTTTACATACTCCATAAATACAGAATTGCCTATTTCTAAAAACCTTCCGCAATCGCAAGCCGGATGACAATGTTCGCCGAACCCTGTATCGTGGTCTATTCCGAAATCATAAAACACCTCCGAATCAGGGCCGGCCGGCTCACCCGCGGGCATATTTTCAGGTTCTCCGGCCCTACTCCACCAATTTTCCCCTGTACCGTAGTAAAAAATTCGTCCTCCCTGCATTCCCTCTTCTTCCGCGTTTTCCACCTCCTTTGCCTCAATGCCTTTTTCAGAAAAAAGCTTCTTCCATATCTCTGCGGACTCTGTGTCCTTGGGTATATTATTTTTTTCATCCCCTTCAAAAACGCTTACATAAAGCTTTTCGGGAGGAAGGCCCACAACTTCCGTTAAAAATTCAAAAAACCAGGGGAGTTGCTCTGCCTTAAAATAGTCGCCCAAAGACCAATTACCGAGCATTTCAAAAAAAGTTGTATGACGATTATCGCCTACTTCTCCTATGTCTTCAGCCCGAAAACTTTTTTGAGAATCCGCAAGCCGCACTCCCTTGGGATGGTCTTTGCCCAAAAGATAAGGTAAAAGCGGCTGCATTCCGCTTCCGGTAAACAGAGTTGTCGGGTCGTTTTCAGGCACTAAAGAAGCGGAAGGAATTATTGCGTGATCCCTTTTTTTAAAAAATTCAAAGTATTTTTGGCGTATTTCGTTTACCTGCATTATGAATTTTTGAAAAGCTAAAATATATTGCTCCCCGCACATGTACAGAAGACAATAATGCGGGGGTAAAATTTTTAATTTTTTATTAAATATAATATATCAAAGCAAGAATGCACAATCAACAAACCCTGAACCACTCGTTAA